>JANOBL010000074.1:0-3280 GCA_031411635.1 Betaproteobacteria bacterium | reverse complement strand
CATGTTTTGTGTCATGGGGTTCACCAGTACCAGAGACAGTCATAGCGCGCGACCAGCGCGGCCATCTGTTGCATGCCGATGCTCTGCACCTGGTCGCACAGGCTGGCCGGGTCGAGTTGCAGCCTTGTGATGTCGGGCTGCCAGGCGTAAACCGGCACGCGGAGCGCAAGCAGCGCCGCCACCGCCGCGGCCTGGTGCGACAGATCGATGGGCTGCAGATCGCCGATCGTCAGCGCACAGTGGGGCTGCGACTGGCTTGCAAACTGCACACAATCGCCCTTCAGCAACAGGGCGGTGTCGGCGCCCATGGCTTTCATGATCTGCGACAGCCAGACGATGTGGCCGTACTGCTCTTCCAGGCTGCCGCGGTAAGCGCGCTCCACGATCGCGAGCGAGCTTTTTGAGCGACGTGCTGCCGTGCGTGCCATCACTTGACTCCCAACACCAGCGAGACATCGGCCGCACTGAGGTAGTGCTGGAAGCTGAACGGAATCTTGACCCTGGCCTCGGCAATCTGCTGGGTGTTGCCGCGCTCCTCCATGCAATAGCGGCAGACCAACCATTCGAGCTGGCTGCCGTAGCGGCGCAGCAGCGCCTGGATCATCTGGGCGGTGGTGGCGCCGTGCGCCGCCGGGCCGGCAGGCAGCAGCGGGTCGCGTGGGCGCACCAGGCTGGTCAACGACAGCCCGGTGGCATGGCCGCAAGTCCAGACCGTCACCGGGTGGCCGCCCGCCAATGCCGCCTCGGTCAGGCGAAACAGCGAGGTCACGGTTTCGGACTGGAAGGGCGTGCCCATCATGCCGAAGAAGTAAGAAGCCCTGGTGGACATTGCGGTGCCTTCAGTGCAGTTCATTCAGCGCATTTCAGTCAGGAATGCCAAATCGTCTTGATGCCAGGCCTGGCCATTGCCGTGACCAGGTCGCCGGCAGCCCACAGCCGCAGCCGGCCCGATGCGGCATCGGGCGGGATGCCGCGCAGCGCCAGCGACAGGTCGTCTGCCGTGACGGCCAGGCGGTCGCCATGCGCGGCCGCCAGCGCCTGCAGCGCCAACGGGCATTGCTGCAGCCAGGTCACGCCGTCCTGCATCAGGTGCAAATGCACCGATCCGCCAGCGTCCAGCAGCGCACGCGCCAGTTGCAGGCACTCGCTGCCGTTGGCATCGGCGGGCGAGTGCGTCTCCACCAGCAAGGTCGAGGTTTGGGATTCGTTCATCACCGCATCCCTTCAGCCGCAACCGCCGGCATGGTCGAGCTGGCCGCGGCCCGGGCAGCCGGTGGCGGCTTCTGGCGCCGCTTGCACCAGCGTGGCCTGGGCCAGCGCGCCGATGAACTCCGGCAACCGGTCCAGGCCCCAGAAGCGCTCGCGTGCGGTGACAAAAAACGGCACGCCGAAGACGCCGTCGCGCACACAGGCACGCAGGCATTGCAGCCCCTGTTGCCGAAGCGCGGGGTCCTGGTGCGCATCGCGCAGCGCGCTGCTGTCCAGGCCCAGCTCGGTGGCGATCAGCGCGATTTGATCCGGATCGCAGATGTCGCGGCCTTGCTGCCAGCGGGCCTGGGTGACGCGGTCGATGAATGCCGCCCCCTGGCCCAGCGTCTCGGCCCGCAGGTAGGCCAGGTGCGGCACCTCCCAGCGCGGCGCGCGGTCGATCGGCCAGTGCGGCAACAAGCCGCGGCGACCGGCCAGCCGCTTGACATCGCCCAGGATGTAGAGGTGCTTGTCCCTGGACATCGCGCTGTAGAGAAAGTACTCGCCCATCCGGCCAAGCTGGGCCTGGTACTCGCTGTCGGGCTCCCAGAACGGCGCCAGGCACAGGCGGGCCAGCAGCCTGGGGTAGTGCGCCTTCAGGTCATGCCAGGCCAGCCACGAGTACGGGCTGCGCAACGAGAAGTAAAAGACGGGCGGCGTGCTCATGGTGGTTTCACACCGGCAGGGTCTTGCGCGGCTCGCCGCGCAAGGCGGCAAGCACCTCGGCATCAAAGGTCACCAGCGACCAGTCGCGCCGGCTGTCCACCACCGCGTAGCCATGCGTGATATGGCCGGTGGCGGTGTGCACCAGGCCGCCATGGCGCTCCACATAGCAGTCCATGCGCGACTTGTAGGTGGTGTCTTTGATGATGTCTTCCACCGTGAAGACGGTGTAGATCGTCTCTTCCATCATGGCCTCGTCCAGGATCTGCAGGTTGGCCGCCGGCACCACCGGGATCCACTTCTTGTTCTCCAGCAGCGTGCGGATCGAGATGCCGCGGTCGGCAACGAAGAGGTCGAGCACTTCTTCCATCAGACGCAGGTAGCCGCTGTGTTGCAGCCGGTCATTGAAGTGGCAATAGAAGTACGGCACATGCCATTTCCAGACAAACGCGTTGGTCTTGTCTGCGCCCAGCGCCTGCAGCACCGCGGGCGAGACCACACCAGGCTCGCGTTGCAGGTTGATGCTGGGGATTGAATTGCGCACGCCGCGCTGGATGCGCGAGACGGTGTAGCGCGAGATGCGCGGGTCGCGGCTTGCGGCGCCGGCATGCGCGGTGACGACGCTGTCGTCCAGGCGAAACAGCACCTGCACCGTGCCAGTCAGCGCCTTGAGCTGTTTGCCGGCGCGCTCGACCATCAGCTCGATGCCCATGCTCAGCTCGTGATCGTCGGGCTTGCCCTTGGGAATGACGTTGATGCTGACACTGTCGTCCATGTGCAGCGCATGCAGGATGCGCACGTTGGAGTTGACGATCTCCAGGCACAGGCCGTAGTCCTCGTACAGCTTGCGCGGCGCCAGGCCCTGGCTGCGAAAGTGCTCCAGCACGGCTTCTTCAACGCAGTACATGACATGCTTGAAGCCGATCCAGGTGCAGATATTGCTGCCCTCGAAACGCGGCTTCACGCTGGCCGTGGTGGGGTTCAGGGTCAGCGGCAGGTTGGCAAGAATTTGGTCCATGGGGTTCCTCGGTGACGGTAGGCTGGGCTGGGATGAAGCGGCGCTGTCACGCCGCGCTGAGATCGAACTGCAGTTCGCTTTGAAGCTCGGTTCTGGGCCGTTGGCAATGCGCGCCGATGAAGCGCCGGGTGGCGTCGATCACCGCGCTGCGCCGGCTGGTCAGCAAAAAATGGCTGGCGCCGGCATAGACCTCGAGCCGCGCATTGGGCAGGTTTCGGGTCAGCGCGTGCATGTCCTGCAACGGCGTGGAGTCGTCGTTGGCACCGGCCAGCGTCAGCACCGGCTGGTGCAGACTGTGCATTGGCAAAAAAGGCATCGCGCTGAACAACTGCCAGAACTGCATCCACACAT
>JANOBL010000073.1:0-2240 GCA_031411635.1 Betaproteobacteria bacterium | reverse complement strand
CGTCAGGCCCGGGTTGGCCTGCAGCAGCACCGCGGCGGCGCCGGCCACCACCGGGGCGGCCACCGAGGTGCCGCTCAACTGCATCAGTTCCTCGTTCAACACCTGGCGTCCGCCGGCGTTGCGCATCAGCAGCGGGTACTGGGTGGCCAGCGCGTTGCCGATCGGCGCGGGCCGGCCGTCCTCGTTGGACACCGCGCCGATGATGCGGTTGCCCGGCGCCACCAGGTCGGGCTTGAGCAGGTTGTCGATCCAGCGGCCACCACTGGGCAGGAGCACGCTGCCGCGGGTGGGCCCGCGTGAGCTGAAGCCGGTGACGATGTCGTCGGCCCGGCTGGCGGTGGCCAGCGGATTGGCCGCGCCCACGGTGATTACCGACGGCTCGTGGCCGGGTGAGCCTATCGTGCCGTAGACCTCCACCCCGTTGGCGTTTTTGCCGGCATTGCCGGCCGCCACCACCACCACGCCGGCCGCCACCGCGCTGCGTGCGGCCCGCGCCAGTGGATCCACCAGGAACGAATCGGTGGAGTTGGCCGCCAGGCTCAGGTTCATCACCCGGATGTTGAGCACGCGCGAGCGCTGCACCACCCAGTCGATGCCGGCCAGCACATCGGCCATGTTGCCCACGCCGTCAGCGCCCAGCACCCGCACGTCGTACAGCGTGGCGCCGGGTGCCACACCGCTGGAATCAGGCATCTGGTAACCACCGGCGCCGGCCGCCACCGAGGCCACATGCGTGCCGTGGCCAAACGGGTCGGGCAGGTAGTTGGACGGCGCCTGCTTCCTGATCTCCTTGCGGAAGTCCAGCGCCGTGTCGACACCAAACAAGATCTTGCCGGCCGCGCTCAGGTCCAGGCCGGTGGCCCAGCCGTTTTGGTCCAGCGAGCGGCTGAAGGTGACAAAGTCCACCACCGCCTTGACCCGGGTGTCATTGTTGGCATCCAGAAAATTGCGGTGGTTCCAGTCGATGCCCGAATCCAGGATCGCAATGCCCACGCCGCTGCCGTCCAGGGCCGCGCCGCTGGGCAACCGGGGCGCGGCGCTGGCGCCCACGCTGTCTTGCACCAGGCTGCCCGAGCGCGCCGCTACGCGATTCGGCGCAATCGTCAGCACATCGCTGCGTGCGGCCAGCGGTTTCAGCGCGGCCACCGGCAGCATCGCCGACAGCGCACGCACCGACAAATACACATAGTGCACCGAGCCGCCTTGCGCCAGGATGGCCTGGCGCAGATCGGCCAGCGTGGCATCGCTGCTGCTGGCCACCACCAGCACCTTGGTGTAAATCTGGCCGTTTTGCAGCTTGGCCCAGGACACGGCGGGTGCCCGCACCGCGTCGATCACCGGCAGCAGATCGGCGGCGATCTTGGCGCTGGCTGATGTTGCGGCCGTTGCGGCCGACGTTGCGGCCGACGTTGCGGCCGATTGCGCGGCGGCCGGGCCGGCCAGCGCCAGTGCGGCCACGCAGGCAGCACCCGCCATCAGGTGCTTGAAGATCGAACGGCGCTTGTGCATGCGGGTCCTGGAGTTGTCTGGTTGGCGGTGGGCGCCCGTGCCGCCTTTGGCGGACGCTGCAAGCCCTGCCGGGTGATCGGCAGAACCGGGCTGGTCTTGAGGCCCGGTTCGGGTGATCGGGTGCCGTTGGCGGTGACAGTTGGCGGCAGCCCGGCGGGCAGCGCCTTGCGGCGTTGCCCGCGTGGGCTCAGGGCTCGCCGATCAGGCTGCCTTCGGTGGCCAGCATCACACGCGGCCGGCCGCTCTCGCTGAGGATGAAGCCCTCGCCGAGGATGAAGCCTTCACTCAGGATGAAGCCCTCGCTGAGGATGAAGCCCTCACTCAGGATGAAGCCCTCGCTGAGGATGAAGCCTTCGCTCAGGATGAAACCCTCGCTGAGGATGAAGCCCTGGCCCAGCGTGGCGCCGCTGCCGGCATTGAGCCAGGCGCTGAGCGTGGCGCTGGGTATGAAGGCACCGGTCTGGCCGACCCATGAGTTGCTGCCGGCCAGTGCGGTGGCATTGACCACGCCAGGGCCGACCAGCGTCTGGTTGGCCGCCGGTGCCGAGCTGATGGCCGAGACGTAGGTGTTGGCTTGCACACCGTTGCCACCGGGCCAGTAGCTGACACTGTGGCGCTTGGCAGTGCCGCCGGCCCAGACCAGGCGGTGGTCCCAGATCGGCTGGTACTGGGTGAACAGCGCATTGCCGCTGACGATCTGGTTGCCGCCGGCAGTGACGATGCGGCTCCAG
>JANOBL010000072.1:0-6863 GCA_031411635.1 Betaproteobacteria bacterium | reverse complement strand
GGCGCGACGGTCAACTCGCTGGTATAGCTGTTGAGCGTGCCTTAACCCGGGCTGCCGACGGTGTTGAAGCCAGGGTGTAAGGCCAGGCCCAGAAAACCGCGCTCGTCATTGGCATAGCCCACCACCAGCGGCGGTGCCACCAGGCTGCGGATGTCCAGCGCCGGCGTGGCCAGCAGGCTGCCGTTGGCGATCACCCGCAACAAGCCGTTCTGCTCGACCACGAACAAGCGGCTCGGGTCGCCCGATGCGCTGATCGCATAGTCTCGGGTGCGGCCAGGCCAGTGGCCACCGCCTGCAGGCTGACGGCGATGTCGCCGAAGCCGATCGCCGGGAGGCCGCTGGCGGCCTGGGTGGCCGATCCCAGCACGGCCAGAACCAGCGTCGACGACAAGCGGGCCAGATGATGAAGGGGGTGCATGGTGTTGGTCTCCTCAAGCGGTGATGGGGTGCGCGCTGGCTTTGCCGGCTGCCGGCCAGCAGCAGTGCCAGGCTCAATGCCAGCAAGCGTGCCTGCGTGGGCTCGGGCACGGCGGTGAACTTGTCTATGCCCAGGCTGGCGGCGGCGAACGGCGAGCCGGTGGGCTCGGCCAGCGCAGGGCTGTTGTAGAGCCGGAAGCCGGACACTGCGGCCAGGGTGACCGCCGGCGTGCCGGCCAATGCCGAGGGCCGGGTGGCTAAGCGCACCTGCCGCCAGCCGCTGCCTGCAGCCACCACCAGCGGGTTCAGCGAGTAGGCCGTGCCGCCTGGGCTGGAGAAATCCAGCCGCAGGCTGAGACCGGCCTGCCCCAGGTTGTTCACCGCCAGCGTGATGCCGGTGACGCCGGCCTGCAGGTAGTCGCCGGCCCATTGCGGCCCGCTGAAAACCACCAGCCGGCCCCCGGCGCCCGGGTTGCCCGATGCGCTGAGCAGCAGCTAGCCGGCGCCCGCCGGCCCACCGCCGGCCACAACCAGCGGTGGGTTGGGGTTGCCGCCGCCACTGAACCAGCCATCGGCGGCGCCGGCTTCAAAGGTATCGGCCATGCCCAGCACTACCGCCCAGGCGGGTGCCGGCGCGGCGCCCAGCAGGGCAAGCACAAGGCTTGCGGCAACCCTTGCGGACCATGCGGTCATGGTGATCTCCGGTGGTGGACGGCGCCGGGTGCGGCGCCGCTGCTTCGGTGAACGTTGCCGCAGGCCGGGCTAGTCCTGGGGTTATTGCTTATTGCAGAAGTTAAGGGGGGGTGCCGGTGGCTGCCGGCCGCTTCGAGCCGGCACCTGCTCAGCGGCAGCTACTGGAGGCCGGCTCCAGGTTGTTGACGGCCGCTGCCGCATCTACCAGGCGCAGCCTGGTACCGCACAGCGTGGCGCCAGTGCGTTTCAGGCGTTTGACCACCTCGGCGGGCAGCAGCGACAGGCCCTGCGAGCGCTCCGCGCTGGTGATGCCCTGGCCGGGCGCCAGCACCGCACTGTCAGTCTCGATCCCCATGCGATCCGTAAGTCAGCGTTCCGGTCATCTGGTACAGACCCTTGAACGTGGCCAGGTTTTCCGTGCCCTGCAGGTTGCCGGCGCCCCTGGCGCCGGCAAAACGGCCCGTGCCACCCGTCACGGCGTAGGTGCCGGAGATCGCATGCAACACCGGGATCGAGCCGGCAATCGGCAGCAAGCTGCCGCTGTAGAGGGCGCTGAGGGTGTCGCCGTTGGCCGCCGTCAGAGTCAGCCTGCCGTTGTTGAAAAAGTAGTTCATGCCGTCCAGCGTCAGCGGGCAATCGGTGGCCGACAAACTCACCAGTCCCAGGTGCGTGGCAATGCCCTTGCCGGTGGTTGTGCCGACGACAAACGATCCGGGGCAGTTGAACGGTGGGGCGGTCTCGAAGGTCAAGGCCTCCTGGGTGACCGCGCTGGCCTTGAAGGGCACGGTCTTGGGCCCGGCCCAGGCCGATGTGCCGCAAGCGGCGGTCAGCAGCGCGAGTGTCGGACCGGCAAGGCGGCGGATGGCAGTGCTCGATGTCATGGTGTCCCTTGTTCAAGATGGATGGCTTCGGCATCTTCGCTCAGATTCTGGCTTGCCGGGCTGTCAACATCCTGGGCGAGGGTTGCCGACCGCCGGTTGGCTGCGGGCTGCGCCGGGGCCAGGATCGCGTACAGCACCATGTCGTAAAGCTGGCCATGGCCGTCGCGCTCATGCCGGCGCAGCAGGCCTTCGCGCTGCAGGCCGAGGGTTTCGGCAAAGTGCAGCGCGCGGGCGTTGCGCGCATCGCTCATCGCCTTGATGCGCTCGAAGCCGAGTTGGCAGCACAACGCGATCACCGCCAGCGTGGCCTCGCGCATCAGGCCCTGGCCAGCGCGGCGCTGGTCGCCCACATGGCCCATCTCGCCGCGCTAGGCCGTGAAATCGATGCTGTGCACATCGATGCGACCGACCCAGCCGCCATCGGCCAGCGCAAAGACGTGGAACACCAGGTCTTCACCCGCCGCCACGCTGCGGGCATCGGTTTCGCAGAAGCTCAGTGCCCAGGCGATGTCGCGCGGCCGTTGGCCTCAACTGACATAGGCCAAACCCGGCATCGACGCGGCCACGCCGGCGGCAAAGGCGGCGGCATGCTCAGGCTGGGGCGTCTCGAGCCGCAGGTGCGGCGTGCGCAGGCTGTGGGGCGCGGTTTTCAGGGCTATGGGGATCATCGCTGCGCATCTTGCCTGCCCGGCCCGGTGGCGCGTACCGGGGCCGTTACTTCAACCCACTTGCCGCCCATGCCCGGCCCAGAACGGCGCGCGCAGCAGCTTCTTGTCGATCTTGCCCGCGGCGGTGCGTGGCATTTCGTTGATGAACTCGACGTGCTTGGGCGTTTTTTTTAAGCTACGTCAATAAATTACTTTTACAAGTTTTGTCGGAGCCGGTAGCATTGGCGCATGGACGAAGACGAATCCAGAATTGCTGAAAAGTACGAGGCGCTTCGCGACGTGATGAATGAGCAGGTGCGTCGAATGTGGGCGGCGACCGAGGCGCGTGCACTCGGATATGGCGGGGTCAGCACCGTGGCACGAGCGGTTGGTTTGACGCGTCCGACTATCACCGCCGGCATGAAGGAATTGGGTGACGCCAGACGGCTTGCATCGATAGCGACGAACAACCGCGTGCGACGTGCTGGTGCGGGCCGGCCGCGGGCGACTGACAGCGACGCTGGATTGAGGCCGGCATTGGAGGAGCTGGTGGACCCAGCCACACGTGGTGACCCGATGTCGTTGTTGCGCTGGACGTGCAAGAGCGTGCGCGTGTTGGCGGCGGAACTGACACGCCAAGGGCATCGGGTGAGTCATCAGACAGTGAGCGATGTATTGCAGCACTCGGGCTACAGCTTGCAGGTCAATCGCAAGACGCGCGAGGGTGCCGAACATCCGGATCGCAACGCGCAGTTCGAGCACATTGCCAAGCGAGCCAAGGAGTTTCAGCAACGTGGTCAGCCTGTGATATCGGTGGACACCAAGAAGAAGGAATTGGTCGGCGACTTCAAGAACGCCGGGCGTGAGTGGCATCCCAAGGGTCAGCCGACCGAGGTTCGAGTGCACGACTTCAAAGATGATGAACTGGGCAAGGCGATTTCGTATGGGGTGTACGACCTCAGCGCAAATGCTGGTTGGGTCAGCGTAGGAACCGATCACGACACGCCGGAGTTCGCTGTCGAGTCGATCAATACCGCTTTGCATCTGACTCCAGACAAATTCCATGGCGACTGGAACTACACGATCGCACCGGTCACATCGAATCCTGTCACAAAGCAGCCGCGCAAACTGCGTGGTTAGTTGTAAAAGTAATTTTTGACGGCGCCTAAGTGCTAAGGGCGCGGCCACGCGAATGCCGTGGGCCTCAAGCCCTCGAGGCCACATCAGCCGCGAATTGATCGAAGTCAGCCAAGGGCTCCCGGTCAACGCAAACACGATCTCCCAGTCGATGGCTTCGTAGTTGTGCACGGCGATGTTCCGGAACCCCACCGCACGGCGCAGCCGAACAGCCAGCCCAGTGCTGATGGCGCCCGTGGCCGCCAGCCCGACAAAGGTTTCGCCCGTCGTGGCGGGCACGGGCTGCCGCGATGCGGACAACACGTGGGCGGCGACATCGACGCAAAGCTGCGCGGCTCGGCTCAGATTGAGTGAGCACAAGCACGTCCTGCAAGTCTTCATCCGCCGCAAGCATCGCCGCCGTGGCCGGCCGCCGTTCTCGGAAGCGCGGAAGGCAATGGGGCAGCGCTTCCAGTTTGCGCAGCATCACCGCACTATCCACGCCCGCCTGCGTTAGTCGACGATGCGCTGTGCGCAGGGCAGAAAGTCGGCGGCATTGATCAGGTGCCGGCTCAGCAAGCGGGCGTAGGCTTCGTCGCTGCCCAGCAGGCGTCGGCCGTGGTCCAGGATCTGCCCCAGCAGCGGTTCACCCACAGTGCGCAGGTCGATCGGATCAACGGCCCGGCCCGTGGCCTCGGCCAGTTCAGCCACCCGTGCCATCTTCAACTTGGCGTCCAGCGGGTTTGCCGCCTGGATGGCCAGATCGACGTCGCTGTCCGCGTCTTCCGCGCCACTGGCCACGGATCCAAAAACGATGGCCAACTCCAGCCCGGGATGTCGAGCCGGCGCGTCTTGCAGCGCAACGAGAATGGGACGGCTGACCATGCAGCCATGGCAGCCGCTGCCCGGCTCGGCCTCGCGGCTCCGGCTCCGGCTCCGGCAGATTGGCCCCAGCCTTCTGGCGGTTACCATGAACCGCGGTATTGGCCGATTGCCGTTGCTCACTGGTCGGACACCTTGTCAAGAGGGGTCTCGAACGGCGCGCCGGCGCAGTCGGAGATGGCGCGCAGCATCGCGGATGCGCCTGGGCAGCGGGGACATCAACGGCTCCAGTGGACGGGCGGCAGGCGATTGTGAACCTGGCCCAATAATCTCGAACCCGTTCTCTGCAACAACCAGCGATGACGCCACCAAGTTCAACCCTGATCGCCATGCTCGTGCTGCTAGCCTCGACCACCCCGGCGATGACACAGGCCTCGCGCGATGAACTCTCCGTCTACGCGGCGGGCAGCCTGCGTACGGCGTTGACCGATCTGGCGCGTGCCTTCGAGCGTGACACCCCTGCCACCGTGAAGCTCAGCTTCGGTGCGCCGGGCCTGCTGAAGGATCGCATCGAAGCTGGCGAAGCCGCGCAAGTGTTTGCCTCGGCCAACATGGACCGTCCGCAGGCCTTGCGCAATTCGGGCAAGGCCGAGACCGTTCGCCCATTCGCCCGCAACGCGCTGTGTGCATTGGCTTCCGGCGTATTTGCCTTGCAGGGCAAGACGCTGGCGCAGCGCCTGCTGGACACCGACGTCAGGGTGGGCACGTCGACGCCGCGCGCCGACCCTTCAGGCGACTACGCCTTCCAGATGTTCGAGCGCATCGAGGCCAGCGGCGCGGCGGGCGTCGGGTCGGCTGCGGCGTTAAAGGCCAAGGCGCTTCAGCTCACAGGTGGCCCCAACTCGCCGCAGCCGCCCGCGGGCAGCAACGTTTACGGCGTGTTGGTCAACCAAGGCAAGGCCGACGTCTTCATCACCTACTGCACCAGCGCCACCGAGGCAAAACAGCAGGTACCCGCTTTGCAACTGCTGCCAGTGCCCGAAGCGATCAACGTCTCTGCCCTCTACGGCTTAACCACGCTGCGCCCGGTTGGCCCGACAGCGCTGGCCTTTGTCGACTTTGTGGTCGGGCCCGCCGGACAGAAGATTCTTGCTACCTACGGTTTCAGTGCGCCATGACAGCAAGGTGTACCGAATGACATCAACTCGCTTCGACCGGGCAAGCGCGCCGCTGTTGTTTTGCCTGGCAAACCTGGCCGCCCAGTCGGCAGCCGCCTGCCCGACCGACGCGGCACCCCGCGCAGCCAGCACCTTGCTGACGGTGCAAGGCCCCGGGATCGCGACCCAGACCCTCTCGGCCACCGACCTCGCTGCGCTGCCTGCCACGTCGCTGACACAGCGCCAAAGCGTCTCGTCTGGCCAGGGCGTCGCTACTGAACGCAGCCTGACGTATTCCGGGTACCTGCTGCGCGACATTTTGCTGAACGCCGGCCTGGGTGCGCCGGCCGACCGGGCAGCCCGTGTGGCCAGCGTCGAGCTTGTGGCCACCGACGGCTACCGCGCGGTGTTCAGTTGGGGCGAACTGTTCAACACCGCCGTCGGCGACCAGGTGCTGGTGATCACGGCACAGGACGGACGCCCCTTGGATGTGACTGCCGGCCCAACCGCTGCGCGGTCGCTCGCAGACTTGCGGCCCGGCCCTCGGCATGTCAGAAACTTGTGTGCCGTGCTGATTCGCCGGGCGGCGGGTAGCTGACCGCTTCACCCAAACGCTGAAGGCAGGGGCGCCGCTTCAATCCCGGTCCGGCGCCCCAAGCGGAAAATACGACCGGTACGGTCTCGCCTCGTTGACGGCCCGGGCAAATGATGGCCAGGCCAGCAGACGCGCCCGGTACGCCCGCAGCGTCGGAAAAGATTCAGCGATCGGGTGCACCCAATCGGCATAGAACAGCGATGGTGCCGCCGCGCAATCGGCCAGGCTGATGCTTTCGCCGGCTGCCCAAGTGCGGCCCTCAAGCCTTTGCTCCAGCCAGCCATAGGCCAGGTCAAGCACCCGCCTGGCTTCCGCCATGACTTCGTCTTTGCGTGCGCCGTCTGTTCTCAGCGCCTCGAAGACAGGCTTTTGCATCGCCGTCATCACATCGATGTCAAAAAACCGGTCGAGAAATCGAACCTGCAGCGCCTCGATTGGATCGTCCGGCAACCAGCGAACCCGTCCGCCGTGCTTGAGCATCAAATGCTCAATGACGATGGGCGCACGGTTGTCGAGTCGACCATCATCATTGAGC
>JANOBL010000071.1:0-7185 GCA_031411635.1 Betaproteobacteria bacterium | reverse complement strand
GCAAATGCACCTCGGGTTGATCGGGCAATGCGGCCACCTGGACCAGGCGGTTTTCCAGATCGGCGCGGTCGGTCACGATCGTGCCGTTCCAGCCGATGGTGCCGTCAAAGTCCACATCGATGCGCACGATCTCGGGTGGCTTGGGCGGCGCCGCGCTGGGGCCCACCGGCATGTTCATCTTGACCGCATGGGTCTGGATCGGGATCGTGATGATCAGCATGATGATCAGCACCAGCATCACGTCGATCAGCGGCGTGGTGTTGACATCCATGATCGGATCGTCTGAATCACCGCCTGAGCCTACTTGCATTGAAATCTTGAGGTCCTCACTGACCTTTGGGCGGTGCTTCGTTGATGAAACCAACCTTTGAGATGCCGGCGCGCTGGCAGGCCACCACCAAGCGGCCCACGCTCTCGTAACGGGCCTCTTCGTCGCCGCGGATGTGCACCTCGGGCTGCGGCTCCTTGACCGATTCTTTCTTCAGCTCTTTGACCACCGATTCGATGTCAGGCATCTTGCGGGTGTTCCAGTACACATCGCCGTCCTTGGTGACGGCCAGCAGGATGTTCTCGGGCTTGGTCTGCGTGGCCACATTGCGCTCTTTGGGCAACTGAAGCTGCACGCTCTGCGTGACCACCGGGATCGTGATCAGGAAGATGATCAGCAGCACCAGCATCACGTCCACCAGCGGCGTGGTGTTGATGGCCGAGTTCATCTCCTCTTCGTCGCCATCGGGCGACCCGACTGCCATAGCCATGGCTTATCTCTTGGCCGACAGCAGCACGTTGTGCACATCGCCCGAGAAGGTGCGCACTTTTTCCATCACCGTCTTGTTGCGGCGGATCAGCCAGTTGTAGCCCATCACCGCCGGCACCGCCACGGCCAGGCCGAAGGCGGTCATGATCAATGATTCGCCCACCGGGCCGGCCACTTTGTCGATGCTGGCCTGACCGGCAATGCCGATCGCGGTGAGTGCGTGGTAAATGCCCCAGACGGTGCCGAACAGGCCGACGAAAGGTGCCGTAGAACCAACAGTGGCCAGCACCGCCAGGCCGTCCTGCATGCGGCTCTGGATGTTGCCCACCGCGCGGTCCACGCTCATCGTGATCCAGGTGTGGCGGTCGATCTGCTCCACCAGCGTGCCCTCGTGGTGCTCATCGGCCTTGACGCCGCTCTCGGCGATGTAGCGAAAGGCGCTGCCCTCGGCCAAGGTGCTGGCGGCCTGCTTCATCGAGCCGGCTTTCCAGAAGCCCTCGTCCACCGCCTTGGCACTGCGCAACATCTTGCTCTGCTCAAACAACTTGGTGAAGATCACGTACCAGGAGGCCATGCTCATGATGATCATGATGATCAGCGTGCCACGCGCCACAAAGTCGCCCTGGCTCCAGAGTGCGTCCAGGCCGTAGGGGTTGGCCACTTCTTCCTTGGCCATGGCGGGCGCCTGGGCGATGGGGGGTGCTGGCGTGGCCGCTGGCGCTGCGGTGGCGGCCGGGGCCGAGGCCTGCGCCAGTGCCGGCAGCGGCAGGGTGGTGGTGGCCAGCGCGGCCAGGGCCAGCAGGGCTGCGGCCAGGGGCGCGCGCACGGTTTGCGTCAGGGACATGGCGACTCCAGGAAATCCAGTGAAGGACGGGCGCACAGCGTGCTCAGCAACGAGTGCATCCAATGAATACAAGGCAAGGAACAACAAGAACCGGGTGAACTAGGGATCGCGATCGGGCGAATCGCATGTGGATCATTCAGTCTTCCACACGTAGTCCACCACCGTGGTGCCGCCCACCGCTTTGCCGCTGTCATCGATACCGGGCTTGAAGCGGCATTTGCTCAGCGCGTCGATGGCGGTGCGGTCCAGCAAGCGGTGCTCGCGCGAGGCGCCGGCCGAGCGCTCGATCTCGGCCTTGGACACCACCCCGGTTGCATCCACCGTGAAGCGATTTTTGCTGGTGCCAGTGGCTTCGGCGCGCAGCGCCGCAGCCGGGTACTCGGGCTTCTCGCAGGTGCTGACATCGATGCGTGCGGCCACGGCTTGCGCCTTGGGGGCCGGCGGCGGGGCGGGTGCTGCCGGGGGTGCGGCCACCGGGGCCGGCGCCGGTGCCGGGGCGATGGCCACCGGTGCGGGGGGCGGCGCCTCGCGGGTGACGGTGATGGCCGGCGCTTGCTGCGGCGTGGCCACCTGCACCTCGGGCGGCGGCACAAACGACGGCGGCGGCAACGCCACCTTGGGCGGCGGGGGCAGGTTCTCGGGCGGCGGCGGTGGTGGTGGTTTGATCTCGTCGATGATCTTGGTTTCGATCGGCGCTTTCATCACCTCGACGATCTTGCGGCCCAGGCCATTGACCAGCGCCCAGCCCAGGATCAGGTGCAGCACCGCGACCACGATCAACCCGATGGGGTGTTTGCCCGGGCGGCGCTGCTGCGTTGCGTAATCCACTGTGCTTCCTCCAGGCCGCCCGGCAGACGATCCCGGGCTTTGCTGTGTTCTTGGTTGAAAGTGCAGCCTCGTGAGCCACTGGCAGCGGGTGCGCTGCATCGGTCGGCAATATAGCCTGAAACAATACTACAGCCGCTTGGTACAACACCTTAAGAATCGGTTTGTCCGCAGGGTGAGCAAGTGCTGTGCCCGGCGATTTGTCGGGCGCTTGTTTGGCGTCTGTTGGGTGTTTGTGTTCTGCAGCGCACAGACCAGCAACATGCGCTCAATGCCGTGCTGCTCCAATCCAGCCGGGTTGGGTAATGACGTGCGCAAGTGTGTCGGCCCGGTCCCTGAAACAATCTTCACGGCAGCCCTCATGCACGATTCGGATCACCCGCCCCACGGCCTTCGTTTTGACCTTCCCCGGCTGTGCGCACAGTTGCAACGCCGCCGTGCTTTGAGTCTGTTCACTGGCATCGGCCTGGCGGGCGTCTTGCCACTGGTGGCCTGCGGCGGTGGCAGCAGCGACGCGGCGGGCACCTCCCCCAGCAGCGGCGGCGGCAGTTCCGGCGGCAGCAGCACCTGCAGCCTGATCCCCGATGAAACCGCAGGGCCCTACCCGAGTGATGGCAGCAACAGCGCCAACGGCGCGGTGGCCAATGCGCTGCTGCTGGCCGACATCGTGCGGCGCGACATCCGCAGCAGCATCGGGGGTTTGAGTGGCACGGCAGCCGGTGTGCCGTTGACCGTGACGCTGACCCTGGTCAACCCCAGTGGATCGTGCGCCACGCTGGCCGGCCGCGCGGTGTACCTCTGGCATTGCGACCGGGACGGCCTGTACTCGATGTACTCGGCCGGCGTGACGAATCAAAACTACTTGCGGGGTGTGCAGGTCAGCGACAGCGCCGGTCAGGTGACGTTCCAGACCATCTTTCCGGCGTGCTACAGCGGGCGCTGGCCACACATCCACTTTGAGGTGTTCAGCAGCCTGGCCACCGCCACCCGGGGCGCCAACGACATCAAGACATCACAGCTTGCGCTGCCGCAAGCGGCTTGTGTGGAGGTGTTCAACAACGCCAGCGGCTACAGCCGCAGCATCAGCAACCTGGCTGCGGTCAGCCTGGCCAGTGATGGCGTGTTTGGCAATGACGGCGGCGTGACGCAGTTGGCCTCGGTCACCGGCAGCGCGGCTGCTGGTTACAGCGCCAGCTTGACAGTGGGGGTGAGTGCTTGATTCACACCACCGACAACGCACGCAGCCGCTGGATGTCGTCGGCGCTGTAGCCCAGCTCGGCCAACAACGCATCGGTGTGCTCGCCCAGCAGCGGCGGGCGTTGGCGGGGCACGGGCGCGGTTTCGCTCATCCAGATCGGCACGGCGGCCACCGGCGCCGGCAGCGGCAGGCCCGGATAGTGCAGCGGCTGCAGCAGGCCCAGCGCCTGCACCTGCGGATGGTCCAGCGCCTGCTGCGGCGACAGCACCGGTGCACAGGGGATCATCGCCGCGCCCAGCACACGCACGATCTGATCGCTGCTGCGCTGGGCGCACCAGCGGCCCATGCGCTCACTGAGGATCTCACCGTGCCGGCCGCGTGCGTCGTCGTCGGCAAAACGGGGATCGGTCAGCCAGTGCGGCTCTTCCATCAGCTTCACCCAGCGTTTGAACAGCGGTTGGCCGGCGATGGCCACCAGCACCCAGCCGTCGCTGGCGCGGTAGATGTCTGCCGGACCCGAGGTCTGGCCCCGGTTGCCGCTGGGCACACGGTGCGGCTGCGCCACCGCCTGCTCGATCAATGTGGCATTGGTGAGGGTTACCGCAGTGGCCAGCAGTGCGCCGGTGATCATCTGGCCCTTGCCACTGCGCTGGCGCTCCATCAGTGCGGCCATCGCACCAAAGGCGCAATGCAGCGCGGTGCCAAAGTCCACCCAGTTGGCCGCAGCGCGGTAGGGTTGATCGGGCTGGCCGGTCATGTAAACCGCGCCCGACATCGCCTGGCCGACACCGTCGAAACCCACGTTGCCGTGCATGGGCCCGGCCTGGCCAAAGGCATTGCTGGTGACGAAGATGATGTCGGGCTTGAGTTGGCACAGCCTGGCGTAGTCCAGCCCCATTGCCAGCAACGTGGCGGCGGGCAGGTTGGCGATCACCACGTCGGCGCTGCGCACCAGGCGGGCCACCACCTCGCGGCCTTGCGGCGAGGCCGGGTCCAAGGTCATCCCGCGCTTGTTGCGGTTCATCTGCAAGAACAGCGCACCCACATCGCCGCCCACCGGTGCGGGATAGCGGTCTTCACTGCCGCCGCGCTTTTCGATGCGGATCACGTCGGCGCCGTACTCGGCCAGCAGTGCAGCGCAGTAGGGGCCGGCGATGTAGCGGCCAAAGTCCAGCACACGGATACCTTGCAACAGTGGGGTCATGGGGCTGGGCCTTGTCACCAACGGATCAACCGGCAAGCGGCCGGACACGCAGAATGGCCGTACAGCCCCAACCCCCATGGAGATTGTTTGTGACCGTGAAACCCGAATCGATGGGCCTGTGCTCCAAACGCCTGGCCAGGCTGGACCGCTTCATCGCCGAGAAGTACATCGCCCCAGGCAAGCTGCCTTGCGCGCAGTTGCTGGTGGCCCGCAACGGCAAGCTGGTGCACCAGACGGTGCTGGGCAGCGCGGACCTGGAAACTGGTGCGCCGCTGCGCGAAGACAGCATCGTGCGCATCTACTCGATGAGCAAGCCCATCACCAGCGTGGCTTTCATGATGCTGGTGGAAGAGGGCCTGGTGGCGCTGGACGACCCCGTGCACCGCTTCATCCCGGCCTGGCGTGATTTGCGGGTTTACAAGGCTGGCCTGCCAGGCAGCTTTCAAACCCAGCCCACCGATGCGCCAATGCGCATGATCGATTTGCTGCGCCACACCGCCGGCCTGACCTACGGCTTCCAGGCCCGCACCAATGTGGATGCGGCCTACCGCAAGGGCCGGATCGAGCCGTTTGAGCAAACCGAGGGGCTGGACGGCTTCATCGACGCGCTGGCCAGGCTGCCGCTGGAGTTTTCGCCGGGCAGTGCCTGGAACTACTCGGTGGCCACCGACGTGCTGGGTTACCTGGTGGGCAAGATCTCGGGCCAGCCGTTCGAGGATTTTCTGCAGCAGCGCATCCTGGGGCCCTTGGGCATGGTGGACACCGCCTTCCACGTGCCCGAAGAAAAAGTCGGCCGCTTTGCCCAGTGTTACGCCAACTCCCCCGAGGGCAAGCTGGTGCCGACTGTGTTGGGCCCCAACTGCCTGGTGCCGCCCACCTGCCCGTCCGGCGGCGGTGGGCTGGTGGGCACGGCCGCCGATTACCTGCGGTTTTGCGAGCTGCTGCGCGGTGGTGGTGTGCTGGGCACCGGTGACAGCGCGGTGCGGCTGCTGGGGCCCAAGACCGTGGCCTTGATGCGCGCCAACCACCTGCCGGGCGGGCGCGATCTGGCCGACATGTCGGTGTCGATGTTCTCCGAGGCCACCTACCGGGGCGTGGGTTTTGGCCTGGGGTTTGCAATGACCACCGACGTGGCGCGCACCACGATCGCCGGCTCGCTGGGTGAATACTGGTGGGGCGGTGCTGCGTCCACCGCGTTCTGGATCGATCCGGTGGAAGACTTGAGTGTGGTCTTCCTGACCCAGTTCATGCCGTCCAGCCTGTACCCGATCCGGCGCGAGCTGCGCACGATGATCAACGCAGCGGTGCTGGACTCGAAGGCCTGAGGCCCTCACAGCCGGCGGATCACTCAAAACCAGGCTCGTCGCCCCACGGAAAAAACGCCGGCATGTCGGTGGACACCTTGTTTGGGTAGACCGGCTGGCGCTTCTCCAGAAACGCGCTGACCCCCTCGCGTGCATCGGCCGATTGGCCACGGGCCTGGATCGCCCGGCTGTCGATGCGGTGCGCCATCATCGGGTGCTCGGCACCGGCCATGCGCCACAGCATCTGGCGTGTCAGCGCAATCGATACCGGCGCGGTGTTGTCGGCAATCTCACGCGCCAGCGCACGCGCCGCCGGCAGCAGATCGGCCGGCGCGTGCAGCGACCGCACCAGGCCTTTGTCCAGGGCTTCTTGCGCTGAAAACACGCGGCCGGTGTAACACCACTCCAGCGCGGTCTGCATGCCCACCAGGCGCGACAAAAACCAGGATGAAGCGGCCTCGGGCGTGATGCCACGGCGGGCAAAGACAAAACCAAAACGCGCGTCGGTGGATGCCAGCCGGATATCCATCGGCAGTTGCATCGTCACGCCTATGCCCACCGCCGCGCCGTTGATCGCGCCGATCACCGGTTTCAGGCTTTTGAAGATGCGCAAGGTGGTGATGCCGCCGCCGTCGCGGAAGACATCGCCCACCTTGAACCTGTCGCGTGCCGCGTCGCCGCGTGCGGCGTAATCGAAGGTCTTGCCACCCGACGACAGATCGGCGCCGGCGCAAAACGCCCGGCCGGCGCCGGTGACGATGACGGCGCGCACTGCGTCGTCGGCATCGGTTTCGTCAAACGCGGCCACCAGCTCGTCGCGCATCAACGCGGTGAAGGCGTTCATCTTCTCGGGCCGGTGCAGGGTGATCGTTGCAATGCCGTCTTCCACGTTGTAGCGCAGGCTTTCAAGGGCGGGCAGGGCCATGGGGGTCTCTGGTGGGGGGGGTGATGTGTGTTTTTGAGAGCATCCCAGGCCCCTTGGCGGTGCCCGACACTCTCGGATAAACGGCGTGGTGGCTTTGCTCCCTCCCCCGGGCAGGGGGAGGGTTGGGG
>JANOBL010000070.1:0-1842 GCA_031411635.1 Betaproteobacteria bacterium | reverse complement strand
GCCAGGGTGGAGATGCACTGCGGCGCAAACACGTACCAGGCCAGCAGCGACAGCGCGGTGGCCAAAGACCAGCTTTGAGCGATCACCGGTGTTAGCTGCTCGGCCACCGCATCCCCGGCGGCCGACAGTGCATACACCGTGCCCAATGCGCCCACCGCCACCTCGCGCGCCGCCAGCCCGGGCACCAGCGCGATCGAGATCTGCCAGTTGAAGCCGATCGGCGCAAACAAATGCGCCAGCCCGCGCCCCATCTGGCCGGCCAGGCTGTTTTGGATGGCCGGCCCGCCGGCACCGGCCGGTGGCGCCGGAAAGCTGGACAAGAACCACAGCACCACCATCAGCGAAAAGATGATGGTGCCGACGCGCCGCACAAAGATGCCGGCACGCTCCCACAGGCCCAGCGCCAAACTGCGTGGCGCCGGCCAGCGGTAGGGCGGCAGCTCCAGCATCAGCGGCTGGTAACGGCTTTTGGACCAGAGCGTCTTGAACACCCAGGCCACGCCCATTGCCGACGCCACGCCGGCCAGGTACAGCGCAAACAGCACCAGGCCGCGCAGGTTGAACAGGCCCACCGCCCGGTTGGGGATGAAGGCGCCGATCAGCAGCGCATACACCGGCAGCCGGGCCGAGCAAGTCATCAGCGGCGCGATCATGATCGTCGTGATGCGGTCGCGCCAATGCGCGATCGTGCGGGTGGCCATCACACCCGGCACCGCGCACGCAAAACTCGACAGCAGCGGGATGAAGGCCCGGCCCGACAGGCCTACGCTGCCCATCAGCCGGTCCAGCAGGAATGCGGCACGCGGCAGGTAGCCCGAATCCTCCAGCACCAGGATGAAGAAAAACAGGATCAGGATCTGCGGCATAAACACCAGCACGCTGCCAGCGCCGGCAATCACGCCGTCCACCAGCAGGCTGCGCAGCGGGCCGGCGGCCATGTGGCTGGTGATGGCGTCGGCCAGCGCGGCCATGCCGGCCTTGATCAAATCCATCGGCGCATTGGCCCACGAGAACACCGCCTGGAACGTGACAAACAACAGCGCGGCCAGGATCAACAACCCCCACACCGGATGCAGCACCCAGGCATCGATTTGAAGCTGCAGCCGCTGCAGCCTGGGGGCTTGCGGCGCGGCGATGGCCAGGATGCGGCGCACCTGCTGCTGCAGCCCGGCGGCATGGTTGATGTTGGTGTGCTGGGTGGGCAACAGCGTCACGGCGCGTGCGTTGGCGGGCAAGGTCCAGCGTGCAAGCTGCGCCAGCAGCGCGGCATGGCCATCGGCGCGCACCGCCACGGTTTCCACCACCGGGCAGCCCAGCTCGGCGGCCAGCAGCGCGGTATCGATCGCCAGCCCACGCTGGCGTGCCACATCCACCATGTTCAGCGCCACCAGCATCGGCCGGCCAAGCTGTTTCAGCTCCAGCACCAGCCGCAGGTTCAGCCGCAGGTTGGTGGCATCGACCACGGCCACCAGCGCGTCGGGCATCGATTCGCCGGGCCGGCGGCCTTCGATCACCTCGAGCGTCACCTGCTCGTCGGGCGTCGCCGGCTGCAGGCTGTAGGTGCCGGGCAGGTCGACGACGACGAGGCTGCGGCCATCGGCCAGCCGGGCCTGCCCGATCTTGCGCTCGACGGTGACGCCGGCGTAGTTGGCGACCTTCTGGCGGGCGCCGGTCAGCAGGTTGAACAGCGCCGTCTTGCCGCAGTTCGGATTGCCCACCAGCGCGACGCGCCGCGGCAGGCCGGTCGTCAGGGTGGCGGTGGCGTCGGTCATCGCGGCAGCGCCGAAACGGTTCAGGCCTGCTCGACCACGATGCAGCGTGCCTCGACCAGCCGCAGCGCGA
>JANOBL010000069.1:0-1544 GCA_031411635.1 Betaproteobacteria bacterium | reverse complement strand
CGCCAGGCGCCGCCGCCCAGCAACTTGATTCCCTGGCCGGCATAGAACCCGGCCGGCTGTGGCAGGCGGTCGCGGTTGAAGGCAAAGCGGTGCGCGCTGCGGGATGACGTCGGGCGGCGCAAACCGCGCTTCACAGTCGTGCGGTCAGTCATGGCGCACCTCCAGCACCTTGCGCGCCAGCCGGCAGATGGTGTTCAGCAGTTGGAAGTGCGCATAGGCGAGGATGGCTGCCAGGTCGTCCGGATGAACCCAGGCAGCGTGCAGGCGTTCGAGAAACAAACTGTCAACTTGCTGGCCCGCCAACACGGGCGCTGCACTGTCTGCGTGATGGGCGGTTTCGGCCAGGTTGGCCGCCCGCGTGGCGTTCGCGCTGTTCATGTCGCGCCCCCCATTACGCCTGCTGCGCCAGCGCGCGGGCGGCTTGCAGCTTGGTCACCAGCGCTCGGATATCGGCTTCGCCCTTGCCGGCAATGCGCGCAGCGTTCAGCGCGGCCACCTCCGCCGCAGGCCAGGCCACGCAGCGCGGACCCAAGCTGACGGGGCGGGTCCAAAGGCCCTGCGCGATGCGCAGGTAGATCGTGCTGCGGCTGTAGCCGCATTCCGCCTTCACGGACGGAAGTCTTAGGAGCGTGTTTGACATCTTGGCACCTCGTTGGTCGATGGGTGCCAGTGGGAAGCAGGCACCGGGGTGCCTTGCAAGGTGTCTTGGTGGGCCGCTGTGTTGGCCCTGGTGTCAGCGCTTGGCTTTGGCGATGGGCGAGACACCCTTGCGCGGTGCCACGGGGGCGGGCCAGCTCGGCAGCGGTGTGACTTCGACGGGCGCGGCGCGGCCCAAGATGCGCTTCACCATCGACACCGAGACGCCTTCTTCCTCGGCCAAGACTTGCAGAAAGGCCTTCACGCCCCGCTGCGTCAGCACCGCCTTGCGCGCCAGCAGCCGCGCCGTGCGCTGCTCGGCAGTTTCAGCGGCCAGCGCAGCGCCACCGGCAGGCGCATCGGCGCACCGGGCCAGGTGCCGGGTGTCCAGCAGCAGCCGGCCGCCCTGTATGGCCAGCACCGCAGCAAGGCCCAGCGCATGCCCGGCCAGTTCCAGCAGCGCGCCGCCCTGCAAATCGAAACGCAACTGCACCGCCGCCTTGCCGGCCGTGCCCGCCACCGACCCCAGGCGAAACGTGTAGGGCGTTGCGGGCACGGGATGGCAGGCGCCAGACCCCAGCAGCGCCGCCAGCGCATCGCCCAAGGTTTGGCCATCCACCCGCCAGCGCTCCAGGTGGGCCGGCGCCAGCGGCACGCGGCCGATGTCGTCGCGCCGTTCGCACACGATGAAGGCCGCCGCCGGCCGATCTGGCCGCGTGCGAACTTGAACCGGCATCACGCATGCACGCTCGCAACCCGGGCAAACAGCGGTGTCCCCAGGCTTGCCCGGCCGAAGTACGGCATGCGCCTTGAGTGCGGCCACCGCTTCAGGCGGCCATTGCTGCAACTCGTCGGTACTCAAGGCCACCGCCCGGCCCGGCGCCGCACCCAGGCGCGCCAGCAACTCG
>JANOBL010000068.1:0-2849 GCA_031411635.1 Betaproteobacteria bacterium | reverse complement strand
CGCCTTGCGCCAGCGTGCCGCCAGCGGCCAGCCCATCGAGCTGGGCCCGGCTGAGCGTGAACCCACCACTGGGCTGCAGGCTGGCCAGGATGTTGGTGAGCACCGGGTTGGCGCCGGCCGGGTCCAGCGCGGCCAGCAACTCGGTCACGCCGGTGTCGTCTATTGCGCTGCCAGTGATCGTGGCATTGCTGGTGACGCCGTCTTGGCTGGACGCACCGGTGTCGGTCAACAGCGCCGCCGTCAACGTGGGCGCCGTGGTGTCGGCCACGGTGGACGCCTCGCGCACCACCGTCAGGCTGGCCGATGCCGCATTGCCTGCAGCATCGGCGGCGCTCAACTCGAAGTTGTTGTCGCCCAGGACCAGCGCGATGCCGGCAAAGCTGAAGCTGCCGTCGGCTGCGGCGGTGCTGCTGCCCAGCACGCTGCTGTTGCCGGCGCGGCGCAGTGTGAGTGCTGCGCCCGCATCGGCCTGGCCTTGCAGCGTGACCGGGTTGCTGCTGGTGTGGTTGTCGCCCAGCGCACCGGTGTCGCTGCCGGCATCCAGGCCAAAGCTGGCGATGGCCGGCGCCTGGCTGTCCAGCGTGAAGTTGAGGTCGAAGAAACTGTTGTTGCCAGCCGCATCCTTGGCCACCAGGTGCAGGCTGTGCGCGCCTTGTGCCAGCGTGCCACCGGCACCACCGCCCACCAGCGCATCAAGCTGAGCCCGGCTGAGCGTAAAGCCACCACCGGCCTGCAGGCTGGCGAAGATGCTGGTAAAGACCGGGTTGGCGCCAGCCGGGTCCAGCGCAGCCAGCAATTCGGTGACGCCCACATCGTCGGTCGCGCTGCCGGTCACCGCCACATTGCTGCTGATGCCATCGCTGGCCGAGCTGCCGGTATCGGTTTGCAGGGCCGCGCTGAGCTGCGGCGCGGTGGTGTCGGGCATCGCCTCGCGCACGACAGTCAGGCTGCCGGCCGTGGCATTGCCCGCCGCATCCGCCACGCTCAACTCGAAGCCGTTGTCGCCCAGCAGCAGCGTGATGCCAGTGAAGCTGAAGCTGCCGTTGACAGCCGCCGTGGTGCTGGCCAGCACAGTGGCGCTGCCAGCGCGGCGCAGCGTCAGCAACGCACCGGCTTCGGTTTGCCCCAGCAGCGTGACCGGGCTGGCGGTGGTGCGGTTGTCGCCCAGCGCACCGGTGTCGCTGGCCGGGGCCAGGCCAAAACTGGCCAGCACCGGCGCCACCCGGTCGGGCGGCAGCGTGGCCAATTGCGGCAGGCTGGCCGGATCAACATCGCGCCCACCCACCCGCACGCTGGTTGGGAACAGCGGCGCAATCACGCTGGTTCGGCCCAGCAATGCGCCGCCGACGATCAACTCCTGCAGCCGTTGCACCGGCGTGCCAAGCTGGCTGTCGTTGCCGTCACCCAGGACGCCATTCACCGGGTCGACGCTGATGACCAGGCTGCTGTCCACCATGTCGCCGCTGATGCGCACCCGTGCCAAGGTGCCGGGCTTGAAACTGTCGGCATTGGCGCCGCTGCCGCCCAGCGCTGCGTCGTCACCCAGGTCGGCACCGATCAGCATGTGCAGGCCACGCGCCGAGCCGCCCACTTGCAGCAATTGCAGGCCGGCCATGGCCAAGTCGCCGGAGGCGTCGCCCTTGACCACCAATTGCACCAGCGTGCTGCTGATGTTCATGCGCCAGGCTGCAGCGGTACTGCCGGCGCTGATGCCGCTGGCGCGGCCATGCACGCTCCACAGCCCACCGGTGATGCCGCCGCCGATTTGCACGCTGTTCAGCGTGTAGCCGCTGGCCATGCCGGACAAGAACAGGTCGGTAGCCACGTCCCCGCTGGTTGCCAGGCTCTTCAGGCCGGCGGCCTCGATGCGGCTGGCACCGGCGGTGGCACTGGTCCAACTGGCCACGTTGACACTCAAGTTGGCCGTGCGGGCCGTCAAGCGGGTGTCGCTGACGCTGCCGGCCTTGAAGCTGAAATCCGCACCCGCAGCCACATTGATCGTCGATTGGCTGACTTGGCCCAGCGTCAAGCTGCCCACGCTGGCAGCAAATGTCGCAGTGCCTGCCAAATCGGCATTGCCCAGGTTCAGTGCACCCACCGAGCTGTCGGTGCTGATGGCGCTCAGGCCCACCGGCGTGCTGTTGGGGTTGACCAGGGCCACGCTGGTGGCGCTGCTGGTGCCGCTGAGTTGCAGCGCAAAGCCGTTGCCCTGGGCCACGACCACCGCCGTGCCAGGGCCGCTGAGGGTGACGGTGGGCGCAGTCTGCGCCGCGGTGACCGCCAGCGCATGCACCGTGGGCACCGCATCGGCGGCGGTGTTGGCCGCCGGCACATCGATCTGGCGCTCGATCACCATCACCGCCGCCTGGTCCAGCGGCATCAGCTCGGCCGACAACAGCAGCTTGGGCTCCAGCGCCTCCAGCATCGGCCGGTCCACCCGGGCCTGGGCCCGGCGCGCCCGCCACTGCTGCAGGCTGTGCCACTTGGCCTGCAGCCAGCCCAGCCACAGCCAGCTTGATCGCCGCACCAGGGCCAGCAACAAGGCGCTGGGACGGGCCATCAAAGGGTTGCGCCGGGCCGGGTTGGCGAAGCGGGTGCTGGATTGTCTGCTCATCGGAATCCCCAAACAGGTTGTGAAGCCGGGGGTTGGAACCCGTGCTCACATAGCCGCAAGAGGAAGCGTGGCAGGCGTGCTGCGCCGATCTGATGTCACCTGCACCCGGACCCTGTTGGCGGGCCTCGCACTTCCCCCTTCAAGAGATCAAGTGTGAGACCAGCCGGACCAGCAATCAATCAGGCGGCCCCCAATCCGTCCCCTTGACTGAGGGGGGTGGCCCCCACCCAAGTGT
>JANOBL010000067.1:0-1657 GCA_031411635.1 Betaproteobacteria bacterium | reverse complement strand
CGCCGTGCGTGCTGGTGTGCGAATCGCCGGCCACCACCGTCATGCCGGGCAGCGTGGCGCCCTGCTCGGGACCGATGACGTGGATGATGCCCTGCTGCCGGCTGGTGATGCCGAACTGGGTGATGCCGAATTCGTTGCAGTTGATATCGAGTTGCCTGACCTGCAACCGCGACAGCGGGTCGGCGATAGCATCGATACCCATGCGTTCGGCCGGTGTCGTCGGCACGTTGTGATCTACGGTGGCGATCACCGTCTCGCGCCGCCACGGCTTGCGCCCGGCGCTGCGCAGGCCCTCGAAGGCCTGCGGGCTGGTCACTTCGTAGACCAGGTGGCGGTCGACGTAGAGTAGCGCCTCGCCGTCGCCGGTCTGCTCGACGAGGTGTGTTTGCCAGAGTTTGTGAAACAGCGTCTGCGGAGTGGCGGTCTTGGACATCGCGATGGATCGGTAGTGTGGTGGTTCGGAACTGTCGTAGTGGCGCGAAATGATCGAAAAGCGACGGATGGCAACACGCGCTGCTCTCCGCCTCCGCCAGTGGGCTCTTCGCCGGTCAGGGCGACCGCGCCAATGTCATGCGCAGCCCCGTCATAGACCAGGTCACGATCCGCTGGATCTGGTTTTGTGAGCAATCCGCGATCAGCCGCAGCGACCGATCGCGAAAGCATGGACCGTGGCTATGCCTTCTGCGTGCGCGGCGCCCGCAGCCCCGCCTTCTCCAGCAGCGGCATCACCTCGGCGTTCCATTGCTGGATGCCGCTGTGATAGTCCAGCCAGCTCAAGCAGATGCCGTCCAGCCCGGCCTCGGAGAGCATGCCCAGGTGCTCGACCATCATCTGCGGCGTGCCGACGAGCGGGAAGCCGGCCCAGCCGCCCTTGAAGTGGTAGCGGAACTGATCGGCCTGCTCGGGCGTGAAGATGCCGGTCTGGATGCCAAGCTCCTTGACGATGTTCTCGCAGGCCTGATCGTCGCCGTAGTCGACCACGTAGCGGTCGACGTAGGCTTTCGCCTTGGCCAGCGTCTCGGCGACCGAGACGTACGAATAGCACCAGACCTTCAGGTCGCGGCCGAACTCGTTCTTCGCCAGGTCCTTGTAGTTGCGGATCTGGTTGCGCACGCCCTCGAGGTCGTGCGCACCGAGGATGATGAATGCCGCGTCGCAGTGCTGGGCGCAGAAGCGCATGCCGCGCGGCGAACCGCCGGCGTTGATCAGGAACGGCCGATTCAGCGGCTTCGGCTCCGAGAACGCCTGCACCAGGTTGAAGTACTTGCTCTTGTGGTCGAAGTAACCCTCCTTCGTCCACGCCTCCTGCACCACCGCCAGCCAGTCGTCGGCGAAGGCGTAGCGCTCGTCGTGCTCCATCATCGTGCCGCCGAACATGCGCATCTCGGGGCCGAACCAGCCGCAGATCATGTTCAGCCCGAAGCGGCCGTTGCTCACGTGGTCGATCGTCGTCGCCTGCTTGGCGGCGAACAGCGGGTGCACCGTCGGCAGGTGCGAGGTTGCGATGGTCGCGATCTGTTGTGTCGACGCAGCGATCGCCGAGGCCCAGGTGTAGGTTTCGTAGCTCGTGCCGCCGAAGTTGCTGTCGCCGCCGAAGCCGCGCCAGCGGCCGATCGGGATCGCGGCCTCGAAGCCGGCGCGGTCGGCGATCTGCACG
>JANOBL010000066.1:0-5469 GCA_031411635.1 Betaproteobacteria bacterium | reverse complement strand
TGCTGATCGGCCGGTAGCTGTTTGCCGAGACCATGTAGGGCGAGTAACGAAAGCATCCCATGACATCTTCACTGCAGCATTTGCTTGACGCCAACCGGGCCTGGGCCGGCCGGATGGAGCAGAACCGCCCGGGTTTCTTCACCGGCCTGATGGCGCAGCAGAAGCCGCGCTACATGTGGATAGGCTGCGCCGACAGCCGGGTGCCGGCCAACGAGATCACCGGGCTGGACCCGGGCGAGGTGTTTGTGCACCGCAACGTGGCCAACGTGGTGGTGCATTCCGATCTGAACGCACTGTCGACGATCCAGTTTGCGGTGGAGCATTTGAAGGTCAAGCACATCATCGTCGTGGGCCACTACGGCTGCGCCGGTGTGCGTGCGGCAATGCGCGGCATCCGCATCGGCCTGGCCGACAACTGGCTGCGCCATGTGCAGGATGTGCGGCTGCGCCACCGCAAGCGGCTGGACCATTTGCCGGACGCTGAGCAGGAAGACATCCTGTGCGAGATCAATGTGATCGAGCAGGTGGGCAATGTGGCGCTGTCCACCGTGTTGCAGGACGCCTGGGCACGCGGCCAAGAAGTGGCAGTGCACGGCTGGGTGTACGGCCTGCGCGACGGCCTGCTGAAAAACCTGCAGGTGACGATGGACCGCAGCGAGACGGTGGTGGATGTGTTTGCCGCGGCGATCAAGCGCTATCCACGCGCGCCGGCCCAGGACACCGTGGACGAGGTTTGACCCGACGATGTTTCCGCACCGCCTGACCGACAGCCGCGCCTTTGACATCGCGCAGACCATGCTGGAGGGTTTCAACCGCCATTACCGGCTGTTCTCCGAAACCAACCGTGCGGCCCAACGGCGCTTTGAGACGGCCGATTGGCATGGCCAGCAGCGGGCCCAGCGTGAGCGCATCGAGTTTTACGACACCCGGGTGGACGAAGCGGTAGAGCGGCTGCAGCGCGAGTTTGATACCGCCCACTTGGCCGACGACACCTGGCAGCAGGTCAAGCTGCATTACATCGGCTTGCTGGTGGACCACCACCAGCCCGAATTGGCCGAGACGTTTTTCAACTCGGTCACCACCAAGATCCTGCACCACAGCTACTTTCGCAACGATTTCATCTTTGTGCGGCCAGCCGTCAGCACCGAGTACATCGAGAACGACGAGCCGGCGTCGCTGCCCACCTACCGCGCCTACTACCCCACTCGCGACACGCTGCGCGAGACCTTGCTGCGCATCGTCGAAAACTTTCAATTGCAGCGGCCGTTTGAAGACCTGGGCCGCGACATCGATGCGGTGTTGGCGGCGCTGCGTCGCCATGTGGGTGACAGCGTGCGGCTGCGTGCCAACTTCCAGATCCAGGTGCTCAGCTCGATGTTCTTCCGCAACAAGGGCGGCTACATCATCGGCAAGATCGTCAACGGTTTTGCCGAGACGCCGTTTGCGCTGCCGGTGTTGCATGGCCTGGACGAACGCCTGGTGATAGACGCGGCGCTGTTTGCCGAAGACGACTTGCTGATGCTGTTCAGCTTTGCCCGCGCCTACTTCATGGTGGACATGGAGATCCCCAGCGCCTACGTGCAGTTTTTGCGCTCGCTGATGCCACGCAAGCCACGCAACGAGATCTACTCGGCGCTGGGCCTGCAAAAGCAGGGCAAGAACAATTTTTACCGCGACTTTCTCTACCACCTGCGCCACAGCAGCGACAAGTTTGGCATTGCCCCCGGCATCAAGGGCATGGTGATGCTGGTATTCGACCTGCCGTCGTTTCCGTATGTGTTCAAGGTGATCAAGGATTTTTACCCACCGCAAAAAGACACCACCCGCGAGCTGATCAAGCGCAAGTATTTGCTGGTCAAGACGCACGACCGGGTGGGCCGCATGGCCGATACCCTGGAGTACACCAGCGTGGCGTTTCCGCGTGCCCGTATCAACGACGAACTGGTGGCCGAGTTGCAGCACTTCTGCCCCAGCCAGATCGAGACCGATGGTGACTCGTTGGTGATCAAGCATGTCTACATCGAGCGCCGCATGATCCCGCTCAACATCTACCTGCAAGACGGCGGCCCCGAGCAGGTGGCGCATGCGGTGGTGGAGTACGGCAATGCGATCAAGGATCTGGTGGCGGCCAACATCTTTCCGGGCGACATGCTGTGGAAGAACTTTGGCGTCACCCGCCACGGCAAGGTGGTGTTTTACGACTACGACGAGATCGAGTACATCACCGATTGCAACTTCCGGCGTGTGCCCACGCCGCGCAACGAGGAAGAAGAGATGTCGGGCGAGGTTTGGTACTCGGTGGGACCGAAAGACGTATTCCCCGAGACCTTTGGCCCGTTTCTGCTGGGCAATGCCGCCGTGCGCGAGGTGTTCATGAAACACCACGCCGATCTGCTGGACGCCGCGTTTTGGCAAGCCCACCAGCAGCGCATCAAGGCCGGCCATGTCTACGATGTATTTCCCTACGAGCAGCACAAGCGTTTTGCGCACCACCGGGCCATGACACCCTGACCCGCCCTGACCCGCCTTGACCCGCCTTGACCTATCACCCTGCATTGGAGCCCAGCATGACCGAATCCATCGTCATCGTCTCAGCCGCCCGCACACCGATCGGCGGTTTGCTGGGCGATTTTGCCCACCTGGCTGCCTGGGAGCTGGGCGCGGTGGCGATCAAGGCCGCGGTGGAACGCGCTGGTGTGCCGGGTGATGCCATCGACGAGGTGCTGATGGGCAATTGCCTGATGGCCGGCCAGGGCCAGGCCCCGGCACGCCAGGCGATGCGCCGCGCCGGCCTGCCTGATTCGGCCGGCGCGGTGACGCTGAGCAAGATGTGCGGCAGCGGCATGCGCGCAATGATGTTTGCCGCCGATGCACTGGCCGCAGGCAGCGCCAACGTGATGCTGGCCGGTGGCATGGAGAGCATGAGCAATGCACCGCATTTGATGTTTGCGCGCAAAGGTGTGCGCTACGGCGCCGCACAACTGTTTGACCACATGGCGCTGGATGGCCTGGAAGACGCTTACGAGCGTGGCAAGGCGATGGGCGTGTTTGCCGAGCAGTGCGTGGACAAGTACCGCTTCACCCGCGAGGCGCAAGACCAGTTTGCAATCACCTCCACCACCCGCGCCAGGCTGGCCAACGAGGACGGCAGTTTTGAGTGGGAGATGGCACCGGTCACGCTGGCCAGCAAAGCCGGCGATAGCGTGGTCAAGCATGACGAGCAGCCGCGCAAGGCCAAGCTCGACAAGATTCCCGGCCTGAAACCCGCGTTCAAGAAAGACGGCACGATCACCGCGGCCAATGCGTCCAGCATCTCCGACGGCGCCGCCGCGCTGCTGCTGATGCGTGAATCCACCGCCCGCACGCTGGGTGCCACGCCGCTGGCCCGCATCGCCGCCCAAGCGGTGTTTGCGCAAGAGCCGCAGTGGTTTGCCACCGCCCCGGCGGGTGCGATCAACAAGGCCTTGAAGCGGGCCGGCTGGGATGCCAAGAGCGTCAACCTGTGGGAGGTCAACGAGGCCTTTGCTGCGGTGACGATGGCCGCGATGAGCGACTTTGGCCTGCCGCATGACATCGTCAATGTGCATGGTGGGGCTTGTGCGCTGGGCCATCCGATCGGTGCCAGCGGCGCCCGCATCGTCGTCAGCTTGCTGGGCGCCTTGCGCAAGCAGGGTTTGAAGCGGGGGGTGGCCGCGCTGTGCATCGGTGGTGGTGAGGCCACGGCCTTGGCTGTGGAGATGCTGTGAGCCTGGTTGAAACCCAGGCGTTTTTCGAGGCCTACCGCGAGGCCTTCAACCGCCTCGACGGCGACGCGGTGGCCGACCTGTGGCACAGCGCCAGCGGCATCACCGACAGCCTGGCAGGCTGCGGCCGCATCACCTGGTGGCCGCAGGACGCACCGATGCGCGCCAACCACCATGCACTGTGTGAGCTGTACCGCAACAACGGTTATCACCATGCCGATTTCCAGATCGAGCAACACCTGCCGCTGGGCCCGCAGCATGCCTTCGCCCACCTGCACTGGACGCTGAAACGCGCCGATGGCAGCGTGCTGCAGCAGTTTCACACCGGCTACCAGTTGATGCGCACGGCGGCCGGCCCGAAAGTGCTGCTGGCGGTGGCGCACCAGGAAGACATCCAGGAGATGAAACACCATGCTGCTGAGTGAAGACCACCGCGCGGTGCAAGACGCCGTGCGCCAGTTTGTGCAGGCCGAGATCACGCCGCATGCCGCGGCCTGGGACAAGAGCCACCAGTTTCCGGCCGCTCAACTCATGGGTTTGGCAGCACTGGGCTGCTACGGCGTGGCCGTGCCCACAGACTACGACGGTGCCGGGCTGGACTACCTGGCGCTGGCGCTGATCCTGGAGGAGATCGGCGCTGGCGACGGTGCCACCAGCACCATCGTCAGCGTCAACAACTGCCCCGTCTGCTCGATCCTGATGGGGTTTGGCAATCAGGACCAGAAACAGCGCTTCCTGAAACCACTGGCGCGTGGCGACATGCTGGGCGCGTTTTGCCTGACCGAGCCGCATGTGGGCTCGGAGGCAGGTGGGCTCAAGACCACCGCAGTGCTGGCGGGCGACAGCTATGTGCTGAACGGTGTCAAGCAGTTCATCACCAGCGGCAAAAACGGCGATGTGGCGGTCGTGATGGCGGTCACCGACAAAGCCGCCGGCAAACGTGGCATCAGCGCTTTTCTGGTGCCCACCAACACCCCCGGCTACACGGTGGCGCGCATCGAAGACAAGATGGGCCAGCATGCCAGCGACACCGCGCAAATCCTGTTCGACAACTGCCGCGTGCCGGTGGCCAACCGCATCGGCGACGAGGGCCAGGGGCTGAAGATCGCGTTGTCCGGCCTGGAGGGTGGCCGCATCGGCATTGCCAGCCAGGCCTTGGGCATGGCACGCGCCGCGTTTGAATGCGCGCTGGCCTACAGCAAAGAGCGCAAAGCCTTTGGCGTGGCGATCTTTCAGCACCAGGCGATCCAGTTCAAACTGGCCGAGATGGCGATGAAGATTGAGGCGGCGCGCCAGCTCATCTGGCATGCCGCCAGCCTGAAAGACGCCGGACTGCCGTGCCTGAAAGAGGCCGCGATGGCCAAGCTGATGGCCAGCGAGATGGCCGAGGCCGTGTGCTCGGCGGCGATCCAGGTGCTGGGAGGCTATGGTTATGTCAGCGATTTTCCGCTTGAGCGCATCTACCGCGATGTGCGGGTGTGCCAGATCTACGAGGGCACGTCCGAGGTGCAGAAGATCCTGATCGGGCGGGCGCTGGGGTAGCGCAGCGTAGGCCAGCCCGCCGCTGCTGCCACGCCAAATGCATTTTTGGGTGGTTTAAATATTGCTTGGTCCGGTCTGTTCATCACCGGAGCCTTAACTTGCACCACCAACGCATCTTTCGCAGCGCCGACTTCATGCAGCCCGCCCAGGGTGAGCCACTGCGCAGCGTGATCACCGCATCGGC
>JANOBL010000065.1:0-2000 GCA_031411635.1 Betaproteobacteria bacterium | reverse complement strand
CCGAGGCCGCTGTCGTCGATGCGGATCTCGATGCCGGCGGGGGTCTCGGTGACGGCGCGCGCGACCACCACGATGCAGCCCGGGCCCACCTTGGGCTCCAGCCCGTGCTTGATGGCGTTCTCGACCAGCGGCTGCAGCAGCATGGGTGGCACCGTCGTGGCCTCCAGCTCAGGCGGCAGGTCCAGCGTGTAGGCCAGTCGTGGCCCCATGCGCAGGGACATGATGTCGAGGTAAGCGCGCAACTGGGCGAACTCCCGGCTCAGGGCCACCGACTCCGTCTGCGACGCCGCCAGCGCGCTGCGCAGGTAGACGATCAGTTGGTCGATCATCGACTCGGCACTATCGACGTCCTCGCGCACCAACGAGCGCAGGTTGGCCAGGGTGTTGAAGAGCATGTGTGGTTCCAGTTGCGCCCGCAGCAGGCGCAACTGGGACTCGACCGCCAGGCGTTGCGCCTCCGAGCGCGCGGCGGCTTCCTGGGCGAGTTGCTCGCGCGTCGCAAACGAGTGCAGACCCAGACCACCCACCACCAGGGTGAAGAGGATCGGGATCAGGCTGACGCTCAGATACCCGACCATGCGCAGCGGCTCGCCCAGCAACAGGAAGGCGAACTGGTGCCCCACGAAGAAGCCGGTCGGAATGGCAATGACCCCGGTAAGGAGCCAGCGGGTCATCGAATTGAGGCGCGCGAAGGCGCGCGTGTGCCGCAGCAGCAGCACGCAGGCCACCATCGTCAGTCCTACGGACTCGTGGAACACCAGCAGCCGGGGCCAGGTGTCGAGCCCTGGGGACAGCACGTACAGCAGCGTCGCAGCGAGGGCCAAGAAGGCGGCGGCGATGGCGATGACGTGCAGCGCGCCTTTCAGCGTGTCGGGCCACAACTCGGCGGTGCGCGTTGAAGAGAGATACATGGTGGGCTTGGTGCTTCGAGAGTGTGGGCCCCGCCGGCGCAACTCTAGGGCCAGCATGGTGCAACGCCAAGCCGCTAGAGGATAGAGCCCAGCGCCATCACGGCACCGACGCCGAGCCCGTAGGGAATGTGCGAGACCGTGCTGGCCAGCAAGGCATTGCATCTCGGCGGCCCGCGCCGCCCGAACCCGCCCCAGCCGAAGGCCGGCAGCAGGACCAGCCAGGGCAGCAGCGAGGTGACCGCACCGAACATCACGCCGCCCCAGAGGTGATGGGTCGGCGCGGTGAAGCCAGCGTACTGAACGAAGGCCGCATACAACAGGGCCACCCCGCCGCCGCCGACGAGAAAGTGAAAGGCCCAGCCCATCCGCACCTCACCCAGCCGTTCGCGGGAGCGGACGATGTTGGCGTGAGCCCATTGCCCGCGCGTCAAGCCCAGGGCCCAGCGGCCCACCAGGGCGACGGTCACGCCGCTCGTCAGACCGAAGCGGGCGGCAATCGATTCGGTGATGTCCATGAGGACGGCACCCACGATGCCGCCGAGAAAGGCCAGGACATAGGTGTTCACGCAATGTCTCCTTGGGGTCGAAGCTCGGCCGGATCGGCCTGGGATGACAGGGCGCTGGCGGCGCCTGTTCGTCAACCGCCAGCCCCACGCGGGACGCGTCCCGGTTCAGGATTTGGCGCAGGCGCAGTTCGGGCCGCACTGGCACTGCGGGCCGCAAGTGCAGGGGGTCTGCGGGATGGTTTGCGCGGCGGGTTGCTGGCAGCCGCAGCGGCAGCCCATGTCAGGGCAGGTGGCGCAGCTGCAGGGCACTTGCTTGGTGTCGTTCATGATCGGTTTCCTTGGGTTGCATCGATGACGGGATGTCTTCGATGGCTGCACTGTCGGCGCGGCAGCGGAAACCGGACAGGCGTTTGCGACCAGCGGTCTTCTGCCGTGCGGCAGCGGTCGCCCCCATCGACCGAACGGTTGCTGTGCGAAACCGTCAGCCGTGGCGGCAGTTCGGCTCGTTGTCCGCCGTCACACCCGCAGGCAGCAGAACGTCGCGCAGCTCGGACATGCCAAACGGCTTGGCGAGAAATGCGTC
>JANOBL010000064.1:0-3252 GCA_031411635.1 Betaproteobacteria bacterium | reverse complement strand
CGCCAGGACCACACCCGACAGCGGCGCGGGCACATCCATCGTCGCCTTGTCGGATTCGAGCGAGATCAGCGCCTGCTCGGCCTGCACCGTGTCGCCGACCTTGACGAAGATCTCGATCACCGGCACGTCCTTGAAGTCGCCGATGTCGGGCACCCGCACTTCGGCAAGACCGGCCGGCGCGCTGACCGCCGATGGCGGCGCGCTGACACTGGGCTTGGCGGCTTCGGTCGGCGCCGCAGCGCCGCCTTCAGCCTCGAAGGCCATGATGACGCTGCCCTCGCTGACCTTGTCGCCCACCTGCACGCTGATGGCCTTGACCTTGCCACCACGCGGTGAAGGCACGTCCATCGTCGCCTTGTCGGATTCCAGCGAGACCAGCGGGTCCTCTGCCTTCACCACGTCACCGACCTTGACGAAGATCTCGATCACCGGCACGTCCTTGAAATCGCCGATGTCGGGCACTTTGATCTGGATGTCTGTGCTCATGTCGTGCCTCACACCGTCCAGGGGGCAACGCGCTCGGGATCGAGCTCGTATTTGGCGATCGCCTCGGCCACGATGGCCGGCTTGATCACACCGTCGTCGGCCAGCGCCTTGAGTGCCGCCACCACCACATGCCAGCGGTCGACCTCGAAGAAGCGGCGCAGCTTGCGCCGGTAGTCGCTGCGGCCGAAGCCGTCGGTGCCCAGCACCACGTAGCGCCGGCCGGCGGCCTGCACCTGCTCGCGCACCTGGTCGGCGTAATTGCGCATGTAGTCGGTGGCGGCGATGACGGGGCCGTCGTGACCCTGGAGACACGTCTCGACATGGCTCTTGCGCGCTGGCGCTGTGGGATGCAGGCGGTTCCAGCGCTCCACCGCCATGCCGTCGCGGCGCAGTTCGTTGTAGCTGGTTGCGCTCCACACGTCGGCGGTGATGCCGAAGTCGGCCTTCAGCAACTCGGCCGCGAACATCACCTCGCGCAGGATGGTGCCGCTGCCCATTAGCTGCACGCGCAGCCCCCTGTTCTTGCCAGATGCGGCGGTCTTGCCGCCGTCGCTGAGCTGGTACAGGCCCTTCAGGATGCCGGCCTCGCTGCCTTCGGGCATGCCGGGGTGCGGGTAGTTCTCGTTCATCAGCGTGACGTAGTAGTACACGTCCTCCTGCTCGGCGTACATGCGGCGCATGCCGTCGCGGATGATCGTCACCACTTCGTAGGCGAAGGTCGGGTCGTAGCTGATGCAGTTTGGAATGGTGCCGGCCAGGATGTGGCTGTGGCCGTCCTCGTGCTGCAGCCCTTCGCCGTTGAGCGTCGTGCGGCCGGCGGTGCCGCCGAGCAGGAAGCCGCGCGCACGGATATCGCCTGCCAGCCAGGCCAGGTCGCCGACCCGCTGCAGGCCGAACATCGAGTAGTAGATGTAGAACGGGATCATTGGCACGTTGTTCGTGCTGTACGACGTGGCCGCCACGATCCAGCTCGACATCGCGCCACCTTCGTTGATGCCCTCCTGCAGCACCTGGCCGTCTTTCGACTCGCGGTAGTACATAAGCTGGTCGGCGTCCTGCGGCTTGTAGAGCTGACCCAGCGAAGACCAGATGCCGAGCTGCCTGAACATGCCCTCCATGCCGAAGGTGCGTGACTCGTCGGGCACGATGGGCACCACGTGTTTGCCGATGGCCTTGTCGCGCACGAGGGTGCCGAGCATCTGCACAAAGGCCATCGTGGTGCTGATCTCGCGCTCGCCACTGCTGTCCAGCAGGCGCTGGAAACTCGCCAGCGGCGGGATCTCGAGCGCCGCCGACTTTTGCCGCCGCTGCGGCAGGTAACCGCCCAAAGCGGCGCGCCGCGCGTGCAGGTACTTCATTTCGGGGCTGTCGTCGGGCAGCTTGATGAACGGGATGTTCACCAGGTCGGCGTCGGACACCGGGATCTGGAAGCGGTCGCGAAAACCCCGCAGCGCCTCCTGCGTCATCTTCTTGGCCTGGTGCGCGATCATCTGGCCTTCGCCCGATTCGCCCATGCCGTAACCCTTGACCGTCTTCGGCAGGATCAGCGTCGGCTGGCCGGTGTGCTTGACGGCCGCGGCATAGGCGGCGAAGACCTTCACCGGGTCGTGCCCGCCGCGTGTCAGGCCCCAGACCTCGTCGTCGCTCATCTCGGCGACCAGGGCCTTGGTCTCTTCGTACTTGCCGAAGAAATGTTCGCGCACATAGGCGCCGCTCTTGCTCTTGAAGTCCTGGTACTCGCCGTCGACGCATTCCTCCATGCGCTGCAGTAGCTTGCCGCTGCCGTCCTTCGCGAGCAGCGCGTCCCAGCCGCTGCCCCACAGCACCTTGATGACGTTCCAGCCGGCGCCACGGAACACGCTCTCGAGTTCCTGCACGATCTTGCCGTTGCCGCGCACCGGGCCGTCGAGCCGCTGCAGGTTGCAGTTGATGACGAAGACCAGGTTGTCGAGGTTCTCGCGGCCGGCCAGCGAGATCGCGCCCAGCGACTCGGGTTCGTCCATCTCGCCGTCGCCCATGAAGGCCCAGACCTTGCGCTTGGCGGTGTCGGCCAGGCCACGACCCTGCAGGTACTTGAGGAAGCGCGCCTGGTAGATCGCCATCAGCGGGCCGAGGCCCATCGACACGGTGGGGAATTGCCAGAAGTCGGGCATCAGCCAGGGGTGCGGGTAGGACGGGATGCCCCGGCCCTCGGTCTCCTGCCGGTAGCCCAGCACTTGCTGCTCGCTCAGGCGGCCCTCGACGAAGGCGCGCGCATAGATGCCGGGCGAGCAATGGCCCTGGATGAAGATCAAGTCACCGCCGTGCTGCTCGGTGGGCGCGTGCCAGAAGTGGCCGAAGCCGATGTCGTAGAGCGTGGCTGCCGACTGGAAGCTGGCGATATGACCGCCGAGTTCGGAGCTGTCCTTGTTGGCGCGCAGGATGATGGCCATCGCGTTCCAGCGGATGATCGAACGCAGCCGGTGCTCGATGGCGCGGTCGCCGGTGCTCTTCTCTTCGCGCTCGGGCGGAATGGTGTTGCAGTAGGCCGTGTTCAGCGAGCGCGGCACGTACACACCGTCGCGCCGCCCCTGGTCAACCAGCCGGTTGATGATGAAGTTGCTGCGGTCGCCGCCGCGGTGCTGCTGCACCGCGCGCAAGGCGTCGACCCATTCGCTGGTCTCGATCGGGTCGAGGTCGCCCATGGTGCTCATCGCTGTCTCCTCGGTCTTGGTCTTGTCTCGCATCAAGCGATGCGGCCCGCCCTCCCGAATCGCAACGGACGTG
>JANOBL010000063.1:0-2771 GCA_031411635.1 Betaproteobacteria bacterium | reverse complement strand
ACTGCACGCTGGCCACCGTCTCGGTGAACCCACCCAAGTTAAAAGTACCGCCGCTGACCACCAACGCGCTGGTGTTGTCCAGCCGCTCTGCCGCACCCAATAGCAAGCTGCCTGCCGCAACTTCAACCGTGCCGGTGTTGCCATTGACCCCACCCAGCGTCAGCGTGCCCGCACCCACCTTCTTCAAGCCAAACGCGCCACCGCTCAGCGCATTGCTGAGCAACAGATCACCCGCACCGCCGATATTGACGCTGCTGGTCAAGGTGATCAGCCCACCCGCCACCGCACCGGCGCCGGTGCCAACCAGCGCGCCCAGGTCCAACAACCCGGTGCCGGCCAGGCTCAGCGGCTCGCTGCCGATGTTGACGTTGTTGATCTCCAGCGTTGCGCCGCTGGCCACCACGGTGCCGGTGCCGGCCGCACCCAGCGCCGAGATGTTGGCCGCCACCAAGGTGCCGCCATCGATCTGCGTGCTGCCGGTGTAGCTGTTGGCACCACTCAGCGTGACGCTGCCGGCGGTGGTTTTGTTGACGCCCACCGCACCCGCCAGCGTGGCAGCAACCGCACCTGATTGCAGGTCAAACACGGTGCTGCTGGTCAGCGTGCCGTTGTTGATGGCGCCGCCGGTGAGTTGCACACCGGCCACGGTGTTGCTGAAACCGCCCAGGTCGAAACTGCCGCCGCTGACCACCAGCGTGCTGGCGGCGGCCAGCACATCGGCGGCGCCCAGCGCCAGTGTGCCCGCGCTCACCGTGGTGGCGCCGGTGTAGGTATTGGCGACGTTCAGCGTGACGCTGCCGCCAGTGCTCTTGTTGAGCCCGGCGCTGCCGGCCAGCACGGCGCTGACCGTGCCCGCCTGCATGTCGAAGGCGGCCGTGCTGGCCAGCGTGCCATTGCTGATCACGCCGCCGGTCTGCTGCACGCTGGCCACCGTCTCGGTAAAACCACCCAAATCGAAGGTGCCACCGTTGACCACCAGAGCGCTGCTGTTGGACAGGCGCTCCGACGCGACGCCCAAACTCACGCTGCCAGCACTGACCGTCGTGGTGCCGGTGTAGCTGTTGGTTCCGCTCAAAACGACGGCGCCGCCGGTGGTCTTGTTCAAACCCACCGTGCCGGCCAGCGCCGCGCTCACCGTGCCCGCCTGCATGTCGAAGGTCGCCGCGCTGGTCAGCGTGCCCTTGCTGATCGTGCCGCCGGTCTGCTGCACGCTGGCCACTGTTTCGGTGAAACCACCCAGATCGAAGGTGCCGCCGTTGACCACCAGCGCACTGCCATCGGCCAACCGGTTGGCGGCACCCAGGCTCAGGCTGCCCGCCGAGACAGCGGTGGCGCCGGTGTAGGTGTTGGCCCCGCTCAGCGTGACCGCACCGACGGTGGTCTTGTTCAGCCCGGCGCTGCCGGCCAGGACGGCGCTGGCCGTGCCCGCCTGCATGTCGAACGCCGCCGCGCTGGTCAGCGTGCCATTGCTGATCGTGCCGCCGGTCTGCTGCACGCTGGCCACTGTTTCGGTAAAACCACCCAGGTCAAACGTGCCGCCGTTGTTGACCACCAGCGCGCTGCTGTTGGCCAGGCGCTCGGACGCGACGCCCAAACTCAAGGTGCCAGCGCTGACCGTGGTGGTGCCGGTGTAGCTATTGGCGCCCGCCAGCACCAGCGTACCGAGACCGATTTTTTCAAGGCTGCCGGTGCCGTCAATCACCGAGCTGATGGTCGAGCTGCCCGAGGCCAGCGAGAACTGGCGCGCGCCGGTCAGCGTCAGGTTGCCGGTGATTAACAGGTTGCGCGCTGTCAGGTTGCCAGCAATCGAGTGCGTGCCCGCGCCACTGATGCGGATGTCGGCGCCGGCCCCGGCGTCCAGGTTGATGCCTGAGGCCAACACCACCTTGCCGGTGCCCGTGGCCGGGCCACCGGGATCGTTGGCAGACAGCGTGATGCCACCGGCCGTGATATTGCGGTTGACGGTGATGTCGCCGCCGGCTTTCAAGATCAGCGCGCCGACGCCCGAGATGTCGGCGGCGTCAGCGTTGATCGTGATGAAGGTCTTGGATTCCAGCGTGACCTGCGTTGCCAACCGCGCACTGATGGCAGTCGATGTGATCCGGCTCGCTACCGTCGGATCGGTGGCGAACAACAACGACTGGGCTGCCAAGTCGTCACCTTGGGCCAGCCCGTTGATGTCAGGGCCAACCGCCACCACGGTGATCGACGCCGGGTCCAGCAACAATTGCCCCCCATGTCCCAGGGGCGCCTGCACATCCACCGCACCGCGGAAATCCAGGTGCTGTTTGCCGGAAACCTCGACAAAACCCCCATCCCCGCCCAACACACCGCCACGGGCGCTGATATTGCCAAAGTACCGGGTGCCAACATCCGACCACACCACCACCCGCCCACCATCGCCCAGCCCGCTGGCATCGGCCAACAGCCGCGCACCGGGCAACACCGTCACCGCCTCGGCATTGCGCAGATCGGGGTTCAGGCCCTGGTAATCGCCGCCCACCCGGATGCCCCCACCGCCGGCCGTGCCACTGGCATCCAGCAATGCGCTGCCGGTCAGGCCCACTTTCTGCCCCAGCACCACGATGTCGCCACCACGCTCGCCCACGCCGCCACCGCTGGCATCCAGCGTGCCGGCCACCCGGGTCACGCCGTCGGCACCACCATCGATGACGATCTGGCCACCGCGTCGGCCAATAGCCCGGGCCTGCACCACGCCCTCCAGGTTCAGCACCGTGTCGGCAAAACCTGCGCGCGCGGCGGCGCGCAAC
>JANOBL010000062.1:0-7209 GCA_031411635.1 Betaproteobacteria bacterium | reverse complement strand
CGTGGCAACCTGGTCTACACCACCGACGACGGCCGCACCGAGGCGCAGTTCCATGCGCTGAAGATCAACGACCGCACCGCGTTCTTCCAGAACATCCCGTTCCAGGTGCCGGGCTTCTCGCAGCCCGGCACACCGGCCAATCCGATCCGGGTGGACATGGGCGCCGTCTGGCCGATCGGCATCGACTTCAAGCGCGGCACCGTGGGCTCGCCTTACAACCGGGTCTCGACGATGCTGGGCGAGTACGGCCAGCGCAAGGTGGACATGGCCGACGGCATCCACCCGGACTTTGGCGTCTACACCTTCAAGCTGAGCCATGAATTCGACTCTGGCTGGACGGCAGATGTGGGCGTGCGCGCCACCGGCGGCACCAATGGCTTCAATGCCATGTTCACCGGCAACGACGCCAGCACGGCCTCGCGTTTCAACAATGCGCGTTACCAGAACGATCTGGTGAACCCGGCGCTGGGCCAGGCCCTGGCACTGGCCAACAACCCGGCAATGAGCCCGTACAGCTATGCCAAGCTGGCCGGTTTCTTCAACATCCCGGCCAACCCGGCCACTGCGTTCTCGGGCATCAGCCGGGATCAGTTGGTGAACCAGTACGCCAAGGCAAAAGGGGTAGCGGCCTTTTACGCGGACACCGGCGCACGCGTGTCGGACAGCGCGTACCTCGACTTTCTGCTGCCCTTTGTTGCCACGTCTGACGCCCACAGCAACTCCGCCGATTTCAAGCTCAGCAAGTCCTTCAACTGGCAAGGCAAGCACGCACTGACTGTTGGGGGCTACTCCACCAACTACAGCGTCAAGCAGAACTTCCAGTCCTCGCTGCTGGTATCGACGCTGGAACAGCAATCGCGGCTGGTGAACCTGCGCGGTGTCGATGCGGCGGGCAGCCCGGTGGGGCCATCGCTGACGCTGGATGGCGCCATCCTGCCGGGCTTCTTTGGCTACGTCTCCGATGCCACGGTGCGGGGCCAGGCTTTTTACCTGCACGACCATTGGGATGCACTGGACAACCGGCTGAAGCTGGACTTCGGCGTGCGCACCCAAACCCAGCGGGCCAGCGTGGTGCGCAATGACCGATCGGCATCGACTGACTTGACGCCGGCCTCGGTGGTGCCCGGCAGCGCAGCCGACACCACCGCCGACAACGAGGTTTCCTTGCCAGGCGCGCCGCGCTACTTGAACACCTCGCTGCGCGGCACCGGCTGGTCGATTGGCGGCAATTACTCGATCCGGCCCAACCTGGCGGTGTACGGCCTCATTTCGCAATCGTTCCGCTTGCCCAGCCTGGAAGACTTGAATGAGTTCCGCGTCGACACCAGCCTGCCCGGCAGCAAGGTCGAAAAGATCATGCAGTACGAGACCGGCATCCGCTATTACGCCGACACCTGGGACACCCAGATCGCGCTGTTCTACAACAAGTTCAGCCCGCGCGACAACGTCATCACCTACCGGGACTTCACATCGCCGCAGTGCACGGTGACCGGTGGTGTGGCCAACATCAACTCCTGCCCGGAGGTGCGCGAGTTCTACCGGCGCGGCATCGAGAACATCGGCACCGAAGTGGAAGCGGCGTGGCGGCCGCAAGCGGTGAAGGGCCTGGAGCTGCGCGGCAGCTTTGTCTTTCAAGACCCCAAGATCATCGATGCCAACTACAAGACGGTGAAGGAGATCCGCGTCAATGACGTGGTGACCGGCTACACGTTTGAAAGCATCGGCGAAGACGGCCGCAGGCCGCGCCGGCTGGCCAACATCATGCTCAACCTGCAGGCGTCTTACGACACCAAGGCGCTGACCGGACTGCCGCTCAAGCCTTATGCCAAGTTCACCTACTTTGGCAGCCGCTACTCGGAATCGCAGGACGTCAACGTCACGCTGTACCCGGCCTATTACCACATCGATGGCGGCTTCATCTGGGATTTCAACAAAGACTCCGCGTTCCAGCTTCACGTCTCGAACATCACGAACAAGCTGTCGTTCACCGAAGGCGATCCACTGTTTGCCGATCTGAAAGGGCCCAACGGTGCCACCAACCGGGGTGTGGCGCGGCCGTTGTTTGGCAGGACGCTGCGCGCCAGCTTCACCTACTTTTTCTGAGTGACTTTCGAATCAGACGTAAAGATCAAGGAGACAGATGATGAACAAGTTACTTTGGGCGGTACCGGTGTTGGCTTTGCTGACAGCCTGTGGCGGGGCCGACCCCGGCCCGCTGCCGCAGCCTCAATCGCCGGTGATCACCAATGCCGGCAATGTCAGCGTGCAGGAGTTCACCACCGCCGTCACCAAGCTGTCGGTGACCAGCCCTGACGGCAACAGCGTGACGCTGAGCCTGTCCGGCGCCGATGCGGGTGCGTTTGCTATCACCAACGACGGCACGATCCGGTTTGCGCTGCCGCCAGACTTCACAGCACCGGCCGATGCCAACAAGGACAACGTCTACAACCTGACGGTGACGGCCAACGACACCTATTCCACACCCAGCACGCGCGCATTGGCCGTGACAGTGACCTCGTGCCCCACCTGCCGTGTCTCGACCAAGTCGGCCCATGTGAGCACCGACGCGTCCACCTTCGTGCCAGAAAACATCATCAGCAGCTTTGAGTTTCCGGCGCTGATGCAGCAGCAGACCACCAAGTTCATCCTGACCGGCGCGTTTGCGACAACCACCAACTGGAACAACCTGGAGTACGCCAATGCCGGCCTGGCGGCGGTGGCAGCCCGCATCGGCGATGCGGCAGTCAGCACCTGCGAGATCGGCGGTGCAGGCTGTGACGCGCCCACCGGCAGCATCACGATCAAGGATGTGACGGTCACCAAGGACGCCATTGCCTTTCTGATGTCGGGCGGCAACGGCACGGCGCCGGTGGGGGTGAAGATCATCTTCGCCGGGCAGACGCTGGCCGATTACCGACCCAATAGCTGCGGGGATCCGGTGCTGAAAGGCGACCAGCACTATGTCTACTTCGACACCAGCGCACTGATCGGCGAGAAGATCGACATCAAGATCTACGACGAAGAGACTGGCGGCTGCGGCTTCGTCGCGTTTGACCACTTCTACCAGACCGACACGCCCAAGGGCGTGCGCGCGGCGGTGGTGTCCAAGCCCTTGTCGCCGGTGAAGGTGACGCTGGAAGGCGCGGTGGCAATCACCAACCTGATTCCGCAATCGAGTTTCGAGAACCCGGTGGACATGATCGCCAAGCGCGGCTGGGTGGCCACCGGCGCGTTTGCCAGCCCCACCGCCACGAGCTGGCAGGGCACCACCGTGTTTGCCACCGCCGCCCGCGTCGGCGACAAGGCCATCAGCACCTGCGAGATGAACAACGCCGCCGGGGTGTGCGATTCGCCGGTCGGCACGCTGACCTCACCCGCGTTCCAGGTCAGCAGCGCGTACTTCAACTTCCTGCTGCACGCTGGTGGGACGCCGAAAACCGGGTTGCGCATCCTCGACACGCTGGGCAACGTGCTGCACAGCTATGCGCCGTCCACGGGTTGCGGCTCGCCCAACATCCAGAACGACGACGACTGGACGCACATCGGCCTGGCCGCGCTGAACACCGCCTATGTCAAGGCCCAGCTCTTCGACGAAGAGGCCGGTGGCTGCGGCTTTGTCAGCACCGACCACTGGTACCAGTCGGCCACGGCATGGAACCCATCGGGCAACGGCAAGGACGGTGGCAACGTGGTTTTGACCGATGCCACGATGGCCAAGCTGGGCTTCAACATCCAGGTGAGCGCGGAGGCTTTCACCCAGGTGATCGGCGATTTTGACGACGCGCTGGCCACCGCCGCCGTGTGGACGGCCACCGGTGACTTTGCCAACCCGGCCAATGCCGATGCCTGGAAGGGTGTTTCGGGGGTGGGCCGGGTGGGTGTGCGGGCTGTGAGCACCTGCGAGATGAACGGCAACAACAAGGGCTGCGACGGGTCCACCGGCACGCTGACCTCGCCGCTCACCACCGTGGACGCAGCGCGGCCGTACCTGAACTTTCTGATGTCGGGCGGCAGTGCTGCCGGCACCGTGGGCTTGAAAGTGCTGGATGCCACTGGCGCGGTGCTTGCCACCCACACGCCCAACACCTGCAACCGTGCGGCGATCCAGAACGACCAGGACTGGGTCACCCTGGACCTCCGCGCGCAAGCCGGCAAGCAGGTGCGGGTGCAGATCTTCGACAACGAACCGGGTGGCTGCGGCTTTGTCAGCTTCGACCATGTGCATTTGGGTGCGACGCCGAAGAAGTAACCTGCTTCAACCAAGCGATCCGGGCGGGCGAAACAAAGATGAGCGAAGCAGCCACCATTTATCAAGTTGCCGACACGGCCGGGGTGTCGGTGCGCACGGTTTCGCGCTACCTGAATGACCCGACCTGCGTCTCCAAAAAGACCTCGGCGCTGATCGTGCAGGCAGTGCAGGCCTTGCAGTTTCACCCGTCCAAGGCCGCGCGCGCGCTGAAGGGCGTCAAGCCCAACCTGATCGGCATCGTCTCGGATGGCATCACCACCAGCCCGGACTCGTTCGAGCTGATCGTCGGCCTGCAACAGGCGGCCAAGCAGCTTGGCAAACGGCTGCTGATCGCCGAATGCGGCGGCAATGAAGACGACATCCCAGCCTTGATCGATGAGTTGATCGAGCACCGGGTGGATGCACTGATCTTCGCCACGCACTTCCACCGCGCGGTGGCCCGAACGGGCCTGGAACGTGCTGCCGGCACGCGCCTGGTCTTGCTCAATTGCTATGCGCCGGGCGGCGAGTACGCCGCGGTGCTGCCGCACGATGAGCAAGGTGCGCGCGACGGCCTGGCCTCGCTGTATGCCATTGGGCACCGCCGTGTCGTGGTGTTTGAGCTGTTCCCCGACATGCGCGCCACGCAGCTTCGGCACCGGGGTTATGTGCAGGCGGCGCGCAGCGCCGGGGTGGGCGCAGGTGTTGGCGAGCCGGTGTTTGTGCAGGGTTCGCAGGGGGCCAGTGCCGACGACGAATTTGCCGCCATCGACGCGCTGGTTGGCGATGTGCTGCGGCTTCACGATCCAACCGCCATCGTGGCCGGCAACGACAAGATGGCGGCCCGCATCATCCAGTGCCTGCACAAGCGCCAGATTGCGGTGCCGGCGCAGATCTCGGTGCTGGGCTTTGATGACCATCCGATGCTGGTGCATGCCACCGATCCGCCGCTGACCAGCGTTCAACTGCCCTACCTGCAAATGGGCCAGCGTGCGGCGGAGCTGGCCTGCGGTGACGCGCCCGCAGCCACCGTGCGGGTGCGCTGCGACGTGAAGCAGCGTGCGTCGGTGGCAGCGCCGTGCACACCGGGGCCGGCATGAAGCGCGTGCTGCTGCTTGCAGTGCTGGCCACCGCAATGGCCAATCCCGTGGCCTGGGCAGCGCCGATCGACATCAAGCTCTGGCGCCACGAGACCGACGACAGCGAGATGAAATCCAGCGCGGCCTCGGTGGAGCGTTTCAACCGCAAGCAGTCAAAGTACCGCATCGTCACCGAGACCTTGCCCCAGGGCTCGTACCAGCAGGCGGTGGTGGCGGCGGCGATGACCCAAAAGCTGCCCTGCGTGCTGGACCTGGACCAACCCACCGTGCCCAACTTTGCCTGGGCCGGGCACATCCAGGCACTGGAGGGCCGGTTGCGGCCCGCCGGTGTGGATACGCTGATCCCCGGTGGCCGCAGCAGCTACAAGCACCAGCTCTATGCCGTGGGCCAGTTTGACGTGGCATTGGCGCTGTTTGCACGCAAGAGCGTGCTGGCCCGGCACGGCGTGCGGCTGGCCACGCTGGACCGGCCCTACACCGCCAACGAGTTTCGCGACATCCTGCGCCGGCTGAGGCGTGAAGGCTTCAACTACCCGCTGGATCTGAACATGCAACTCAGCGGCGAGTGGCTGGCCTACGCCTTCTCGCCGTGGCTGCAAAGTGCGGGCACCGACTTGATCGACCGCCAGACCTTCACCGTGGTGGACGGCGTGCTCAACAGCGACACGGCCGTGGCGGTGGTCGATTATTTCCGCACGCTGTTTGAAGAGCGGCTGGCATCGCGCAAACCGTTTGACGACCAGTCGTTCCCAAGTGGCCGCTCGGTCTTTCACTACACCGGCTCGTGGGCGGCCAAGCTGTACCGCCAGAAGTTTGGCGACGACCTGCTGGCACTGCCGCCGCCGGCCTTTGGTGCCCAGCCGCGCATCGGCGCTGGCTCCTGGCAATGGGCGGTGGCCAGAAGCTGCCCGCACCCGGAAGGCGCGCGCATGATCCTGGAGCACTTGATCAGCCCGCAAGAGATCACCGCGTTTGCCGATGCCACCGGGCTGATGCCCACCAGCGAGGCGGCGGCCGATGCCAGCCTGCTGTACCGCCAAGGCGCGTTTGGCCGCGCGTTCTTTGAGTCGGCGCGGCTGTTTGCCGTGCTGCGGCCGGAGACACCGGGCTATCCGATGATCTCCAGCGCGTTCGAGCGCGCGCTGAAAGAGGCGCGTGAAGGGGTGGACCCGGCCGAGGCGCTGGACCGTGCTGTCGAGGCCATCCGCCAAGACCTGAAGCGCAACCGCAACTATGGCTTCTGACTCAGCTTCTGAAACCCACTCGTCAGCGGCCCAATTCGGCCACGCCCACTGGTCTGAGGTGGCCACGATGGTCGGCCCTGCGCTGCTGCTGTTTGCGGGCTTTGTGCTGCTGCCGTTTTTGATGGCCGTGGCCTTCAGCTTCACCAATGTCAAGCTGCTGCAGCCCGAGCCGGTGTTATGGGTGGGGCTGGACAACTACAGCCGCATGTTCGCGTTGACGCTGGTGCAGGCGCCACCAGCAATCAGCGACGCTGAGGCGCAGTTTCCATCGCGCCAGTGGCGGCGGCTCAAGCGCCAGCAGCCGCAGCAACTCGACGGCTACCAGTACCTGGCCAAGCTGTCGTTGGGCGGCGCGAGTTACCTGGTCGGCGCGCGCGACCCGCAATTCCTGCGCTCGGTGGCCAACACCTTTTTGTTTGCACTGCTGGTGGTGCCGCTGCAAACCTTGCTGGCGTTTGCGATGGCGCTGTGGGTCAACCAGCGCTTTCGCGGCCGGGTGCTGCTGCGCACGGTGTTCTTCTCGCCGGTGGTCACCTCGATGGTGGTGGTTGCGGCCATCTGGAGCCTGGTGCTGCACACCGATGCCGGCTCGGCCAACCAGGTGCTGCGGACCATCTTTGGCGCTGGCGCCCCGCAG
>JANOBL010000061.1:0-5006 GCA_031411635.1 Betaproteobacteria bacterium | reverse complement strand
GGCCTGTCGCCTGCATGGCGAATCTGAGCCGCTTGCAAGCGGCGAAGTGGACGGTTGGGGTGGGGGTCGAATGCCCGGCAGTGCCAACACCAAACCCCCATCCCAACCTTCCCCCTGGCAGGGGGAAGGGGCCAACCCGGTGCCGATCAACGGGGGAGTTTTCATCAAAAAGGTTCATGGTCGCGGCTTCAGGGGTTAGCGAAGGCTTCAGCCGGCAGCGCGGCGGCTTGCCAGTCGGCCAGGGCTTTGGCAAGTTCGGCATCGGCGGCGACGCGCTCGATGCGCACAAGGCGCAGGCTGCGTCTGGCGTCCAGCAACTCCAGCGCGCCGCTGGCGCCGCGCCGGTAGGCCAGCTCGGCACCGGCGGCCACTTGCTCGGCAGCGGGCTCAAGCTGCTCGGCCACCAGGCGGCGCCGGTCCTGGGCGGCCTGGGCCTGGGCGGCGGTGCGTGCCAGCTCGGCCTCGGCCGCCTGCCGGATGCGGCGCAAAACCTCGTGCGCGGCCGCCAGATCGGCCTCGGCACGGGCCAGTTCGCCGTCGTTGGCATGGCGCAGGAACAGCGGCACGCTGACGCTGAGCGACAGCGTATTGCCGCTGCCGCTGGGGTTGGCCTCGCTGGCCGGGTAGCGATTGACCTGCACGCCCACCGATACATCGCGGCTGCGCGCGGCAGCGGCCAGGTCGCGGCTGCGCTCGGCGGCGCTGACGCGGGCCAGCGCGGCCAATACATCCGGCCGGCGTGACGCGGCATCGGCAGCCACCGGTGTTGCGGCTGACCGCAAATCCACCGGCAACGCCTGCAATTGCGCGGCCACGCCGCTGGCGCCGATCAACAGGCCAAGCTGGCGCTGCAACTCGTCCACATCGGCCTCGGCCTGGCGCTGGTCGGCCTGCAGCCTGGCGGCATCCAGCCGCAGCCGGGTGGCGTCCAGCGCCGGGGCATCACCGGCGCGCACCCGCTGCTCGATCGCCTTCAGCGATTCGGCGCTCAGCACCACGGCGGCGCCGAGCTGGCTGCGCCGGCCCTGGGCCGCCCACAAATCCTGGTGCGCATGGGCCACCGCCGACAGCGCACGCCGCCGCGCATCGGCCAGGTCGGCCAGCACGGCTTCGCGCGCAGCGTCGGCCGCGCCGCGCCGCAGCGCGGGTTTGCCACCACGCTCGATCAACTGGTCCAGCCGCAGTGAGTGGTCGAAAGTCTTGTTCCACGGCGTGCCGCTGCCCAGCGAGCGGCTGATAGCCCCGGCCCCCAGCGTGAGCTGCGGATTCGGGCCCTGGCCGGCCACCTGCACATCGGCCACCGCGCCCTGCAGCGCGGCCCGCGCCGCCCGCACCTCGGGATGGCAATCCAGGCCGCGCGCCTGGGCCTGGGCCAAGCTCAGCAGCGCGGCGTCGGCGGCCGGCAGATCGGCACAGGCCAGCGCCGGCATGGCGCTGCAACTCACAACAAGGGCCAACAAGGATCGCAGCATCAGCAGTTCTGGGCAACGGACAATGGTCAGGCAGCGCCTGGGCAAGCCCCGCAGCCTAGGCAACCAAGCTTGCAAACACCTATCGATGGCCCTGAAACCACAGCGGACAAGCCCTGCTGGACCCCCGATGCTGATGCTGTTGATCGAAGACGACCCCACGATCGCCCACGAGCTGGTGCTGCGCTGGCAGCAGCGTGGCTGGCAGTTGCAATGGGCCGCCACGCTGGCCGCCGCACGCGCGGCGATGGCGCTGCCGGGGCTGTTTGACCTGCTGCTGCTGGACCTGGGCCTGCCCGATGGCGATGGCCTGGACCTGCTGGCCGAGCTGCGCCGCAGCGATGCCCGCACCCCCGTGCTGGTGCTCAGCGCGCGCGACCAGTTGGCAGACCGGGTGCTGGGCCTGCGCCAGGGCGCCGACGATTACCTGGTCAAGCCTTTTGCGCCCGAGGAGCTGGATGCGCGGGTGGAGGGCCTGCTGCGCCGCTCGGCCAATGCCACTGGCCAGCGGCTGGAGTTTGGTGCGCTGCGCTGGCTGGGCGACGAAGGCCGGGCCTGCCTGGGCGAGCTGAGCCTGGCGCTGTCGCCGCGCGAGTTTGAGGTGCTGGGCCTGCTGCTGCGGCGTGCGCCCCGGCTGCTGCCCAAACGCGTGCTGATCGAGGCGCTGGCCGAGCGCAACCGGGAGATCAACGACAGCGCCGCCGAGGTCTACATCTCGCGGCTGCGGCGCCGGCTGGCCGGCTCCGGCATTGGCATCCGCACGCTGCGCGGTTTTGGTTACCTGCTGGTGCTGGACGGCGCGGCATGACGCCGGCACCGGCACCGGCACCGGCACCGGCACCGGCATCGGCACCCGCGCCAGCGCCAGCGCTTTGGCGCGACCTGCTGCGCCGCTTGCTGCCGCCGCTGCTGCTGATCGTCGCGGCCACCGGCGCGCTGGGCGTCTACACCGCGCAGACGCTGACCGAGCGCACCTTCGACCGCTGGCTGATCGACGCTGCCCGCTCGCTGGCCCACCAGGTGCATTTTGTCGATGGCCAGGCGATGGTGGACCTGGGTGGCGATGCCGAGGCGATCCTGGCCTACGACGTGGTGGACAACACCTGGTACAGCGTGCGCCAGCAGCAGCGCCATGTGGCCGGCCACCGCGACATCCCGGCCTGGGGCGGGCCGGTCACCGCTTACGCCGATGGCCGGGTCTTCGACGCCACGTTTGCCGGCCGGGCGGTGCGGGTGGCCGAGGTCAGCGTGGGCAGCGGCGCGGCGACGGCCCAGGTGCGGGTGGCCGAGACGCTGTTCAAGCGCAGCGGCGTGCGCGCCGAGCTGCAGCTCATGCTGCTGCCGATGGGCGGGCTGCTGCTGGCGGCGGCGGTGGCCATTGTGCTGGCGCTGCGCTGGACCCTGCGGCCGCTGGAGCGCATCGCCGCGCGCTGGAACGAGCGCTCGCACCGCTCGCTGCAAAGCATAGCGCTGCAAGGCGTGCCGCGTGAGCTGCTGCCGTTTGCCAGCGCGCTGAACGGCTTGCTGGGCCGCATCCAGCAATTGCTGCTGCGCGAGCGGCGCTTTGCCGCCAATGCCGCGCACCAGATCCGCACCCCGCTGGCAGGCCTGCAACTCGGCCTGTCGCGCGCCGCCGCCGCGCCCGACCTGGACACAGCGCGCCAGGTGATTGGCGAGCTGCAGCACAGCACTCAGCGCACGGCGCGGCTGCTGCAGCAGCTTCTGGCGCTGGGCCGGCTGGACCCCGAGACCGCCTTCGACCTGGTCTTGGCGCCGGTGGATCTGGTGGCGCTGGCGCACGACGTGGGCGCGCTCTACCTGGACGGGGCGCTGGACCGGCAGATCACGCTGGAGCTGGTGGCCCCCGATCAGCCGGTGATCGCCCAGGCCCAGGCCGAGCTGGTGGCCGAGGCGCTGGGCAACCTGGTGGACAACGCGCTGCGTTATGCGCCGCCCGGCAGCCGGGTGGAGATCGTCGTCAGCGCCCAGCCGCCCACGCTGGCAGTGGCCGACAGCGGGCCCGGGCTGGCCGCCGACGAGCGCGAGGCGGTGCTGGAGCGTTTTGTGCGTGGCCGCGGTGCAGCCGGCGACGGCAGCGGGCTGGGCCTGGCCATCGTGCGCGAGATAACCGATCTGCACCGTGCCGAGCTGCGGCTGGAGGCCAGCGCGCTGGGTGGGCTGGCGGTGCGGCTGCGGTTTGCAGCCTGAACTCAGGGTGACTCGATCACATCCGCCCCCTTGGGCGGCACAAAGCGGAACACATCGTCAGCCAGCCTGGCATTGGCCTCGACAGCGCTGAACTGCAGCAGCGAACGCTGGCCAAAGGCATCGACGATGTCCATCGCCGCCAGCGTCTTGCCACGAAAGCCGATGCGCAGCGACTGCAGCGTCGCGCCCTCCTTGACCCGGGGCACGGCCAGCACCCAGTCCAGCCCGTCCTGCGGCGGCGCGGCGCTCAACTCAAAATCCTTGTCCATCGTGGCACCGGCCAGCAGGGCCGCCGGTGTGCCGCCCAGCGCCTGCGACATCGCCCGCACCGTGACCTGGTTCAGGTCGGCGTCGTAAAGCCAGACCTTGCGGCCATCGGCCACGATCAGTTGCTCGAACGGTTTTTTGTAGCTGAAGCGAAAACGGTCCGGCCGCGCAAACTCGAAACTGCCCGACGAGGTTTTTTTGCGCGCGCCATCGGGTGAGCTGACGGTCTGCGTAAAGCTGGCACGGCCGGTCTTGACCTCGCGTGCAAACTCGCGCAGCGCGTCCACCGCGTCGGCTTTGGCCATACCGGCAACCGCCAGCAGCAGCAGCGGCAACAGCCGTCCCAAGCGGTTGATCCCGTTATTCATCACGGCGCGGCACCAGCAAATCCCGGTTGCCGCTGGGCGACAAGGCCGATACCAGCCCCGATTTTTCCATCTGCTCCAGCAGCCGCGCCGAGCGGTTGTAGCCGATGCGCAGATGGCGCTGCACCAGCGAGATCGACGCCTTCTTGTTCTGCAGCACGATGGCCACCGCCTGGTCGTACATCGGGTCGGCCTCGGCGTCAGCCCCACCGCCACCACCGCCGCCGCCCGGTGCGCCATCGCCCTCACCGTCCAGCACCCCACCCTCCAGGATGCCCTCGATGTAATTGGGTTCACCCTGGCTCTTCAGGTACTCCACCACCCGGTGCACCTCGTCGTCGGAGACAAACGCACCGTGCACCCGCACCGGCACGCCGCCGCCGGGCTGCAGGTACAGCATGTCGCCCTGGCCCAGCAGCGCCTCGGCGCCCATCTGGTCCAGGATGGTGCGGCTGTCGATCTTGCTGCTGACCTGGAAGCTCAGCCGGGTGGGGATGTTGGCCTTGATCAGCCCGGTGATCACGTCCACGCTGGGGCGCTGGGTGGCCAGGATCAAATGGATGCCGGCGGCGCGGGCCTTCTGCGCCAGCCTGGCAATCAGCTCCTCGATCTTCTTGCCCACCACCATCATCAAGTCGGCCAGTTCGTCGATCACCACGACGACAAACGGCAGCCGCGTCAGCGGCTCGGGCGCTTC
>JANOBL010000060.1:0-3568 GCA_031411635.1 Betaproteobacteria bacterium | reverse complement strand
CCACCAACTGGTCCTTGCTGACCAGCCGGCCAGCGCGCTGCAACAGCACCTCCAGCAGGCTCAGCTCGCGCGCCGACAGCTCGATCATCTGGTCGGCGATGTAGGCCACCCGGCCGGTGGCATCGAAGGTCAGCGGGCCGTGCTTGATCACGCTGCTGGCGGTGCCCATGGCACGCCGGGTCAGTGCGCGCACCCGCGCCTCCAGCTCCTGCAGCGAAAACGGCTTGGCCATGTAATCGTCGGCGCCCAGATCCAGGCCCTTGACACGCTGCTCAACACTGTCGGCGGCGGTGAGGATCAGCACCGGCACCGCCGAGCCCCGGCCACGCAGCTTGCGCAGCACATCAAAGCCATGCATGCGCGGCAGGCCCAGGTCCAGGATCAGCAAATCAAACTCATGCAACGCCAGTGCCGCATCGGCCTCGCTGCCACTGCCCACCTGGTCCACCGCATAACCGCTGGCGCGCAGCGCACGCAACAATCCGTCGGCCAGCACCTGGTCATCCTCGGCGATCAGAATCCGCATCTCTTGTCTCCGGCAAGCCAGCGCTGGGCCTGCAAAAAGTACTGTACAAACATCCAGCTTTTCAACACAATCGGCGCTCGCAACAGGAGAGCCATGATGGACATGCCCGTGAAAGCCTTGAACACCGAAAAAGCCAAAGCCCTGGCTGCCGCCTTGTCGCAAATCGAAAAACAGTTTGGCAAGGGCTCCATCATGCGCCTGGGCGCCGGCGAGGTGGTCGAGGCCATCGAGGTGGTCTCCACCGGCTCGCTGGGCCTGGACATCGCACTCGGCGTCGGCGGCCTGCCGCGCGGCCGGGTGGTTGAGATCTACGGGCCGGAGTCGTCCGGCAAAACCACGCTCACCTTGCAAGTGGTGGCGCAGATGCAAAAGCTGGGCGGCACCTGCGCCTTCATCGATGCCGAGCATGCGCTGGATGCCCAGTACGCGCAAAAACTCGGCGTCAACCTGCAAGAGATGCTGATCAGCCAGCCCGACACTGGCGAGCAGGCGCTGGAGATCGTCGATGCGCTGGTGCGCTCGGGCTCGGTCGATCTGGTCGTGATCGACTCGGTGGCTGCGCTCACGCCCAAGGCCGAACTTGAAGGCGAAATGGGCGACTCCCTGCCCGGCCTGCAAGCCCGGTTGATGAGCCAGGCGTTGCGCAAGCTCACCGGCACCGTCAAGAAGACCAACACCATGGTCATCTTCATCAACCAGATCCGCATGAAGATCGGCGTGATGTTCGGCAGCCCCGAAACCACCACCGGCGGCAACGCGCTGAAGTTTTATTGCTCGGTGCGGCTGGACATCCGCCGCACCGGCAGCATCAAGCGCGGCGAAGAAGTGATCGGCAGCGAAACCAAGGTCAAGGTGGTCAAGAACAAGGTGGCACCGCCGTTCAAAACCGCCGAGTTCGACATCCTGTACGGCGAGGGCATCAGCCGCGAAGGCGAGGTCATCGATCTCGGCGTCGAGGCCAAGATCGTCGACAAATCCGGCGCCTGGTATGCCTACAAGGGCGAGAAGATCGGCCAGGGCAAGGACAACGCACGCGAGTTTCTGCGCGAGAACCCCGACATCGCGCTGGAGATCGAAAACAAGGTGCGCGAGGCGTTGGGCGTGCCGCTGCAGGCTGCCGGCCTGGCGGCTCCGGCCAGCGAGTGAGCCTGGTGGCCAAAGCCGTGCTGGCTGGCTGAGCACGCCAGCGCAAGCACCGCACAACCCATGCCACCGCGTCCCGCGTCAATCAAGGTGCGTGCGCTGCAATGGCTGGCGCAGCGTGAGCACAGCCCCCAGGAGCTGCGCGACAAACTGCTGCGCCTGCCCGCACCACCCACCCCGGCAGACCCGGTGGCCGAAGTTGACACCTTGCTGCAATGGCTGGAGCAACGCGGTTATCTGTCGCAACAGCGCTTCATCGAATCCCGCGTCAACGCGCGCCAAGCCCGCTTTGGCAACCTGCACATCCGGCATGAGCTGCAGCAGCACGGCCTCAGCCTGGACCGCGAGGCGCAACAGCGGCTGCAAAACACCGAGTTGCAGCGCGCGCAAGAAATCTGGCGCAAAAAGTACAAGGTGCACGCCACGGATGCCGCCGGCCGGGCCCGGCAAATGCGCTTCATGATCGGGCGCGGTTTTGCCATCGACGTGGCGCGCCGGGTGGTGTTTGAGGCGCAGCGCTTTGAGGGTGACAGCGACAACGCTGGTGGACCGGACTGAACCCAAACCAGGCCGCACTGCCTGGGCCACCCGCCAATTGCCGCAGCGCAGCATGCTAAATTGCGTGGGTTTGTTGTTTGCCGGCGGTTGAACCCGGCGTTTCCAGCGCCGGAAACGTCAGCCGCAGCCGCTCAAGTCCTGCCCGGCCTCCCCGCCGGGCGCGCCCACCCCCTCGCAGCGAGCACCGCATGAAAATCCACGAATACCAGGCCAAAGACATCCTGCGCCAGTTCGGCGTGCCGGTGCCACGCGGCATCCCCGCGTTCACGGTGCAAGAGGCGGTGGAAGCCGCGCAAAAACTCGGCGGTTCGGTCTGGGTGGTCAAGGCCCAGATCCATGCCGGTGGCCGTGGCAAGGGTGGCGGCGTCAAGCTGGCGCGCTCGGTGGACGAAGTCAAGAAGATTGCCGGCGAGATCCTCGGCATGCAGCTCATCACCCACCAGACCAGCCCCGAAGGCCAGAAGGTGCGGCGGCTGCTGATCGAAGAAGGCGCCGACATCAAAAAAGAGTATTACGTTGCAGCGCTGACCGACCGCGCCACCCAGCGTGTGGCGATGATGGCCAGCAGCGAAGGCGGCATGGACATCGAGGAGGTGGCGCATGCCACGCCCGAGAAAATCCTCAAGATGTTTGTCGATCCGGCCACCGGCCTGACCGAACCGCAAGCGCGTGAGTTGGCATCGGGCATCGGCGTGCCAGCCGCCAGCCAGGCGCAGGCGATCGACGTGCTGCAAAAACTCTACAAAACCTACATGGACACCGACGCCAGCCTGGCCGAGATCAATCCGCTGATCCTGGAGGGAGGCGGCGGCATCAAGGCGCTGGACGCCAAGTTCAATTTCGACGCCAACGCGCTGTTCCGCCACCCCGACATCGTGGCCTGCCGCGACCTGGACGAAGAAGACCCGGCCGAGATCGAGGCCAGCAAGTTTGACCTGGCCTATATCTCGTTGGACGGCAACATCGGTTGCCTGGTCAATGGCGCCGGGTTGGCGATGGCCACGATGGACACCATCAAGCTGTTTGGCGGCGCGCCGGCCAACTTTCTGGACGTGGGCGGCGGTGCCACCGCCGAGAAGGTCACCGAGGCCTTCAAGATCATGCTGAAGAACCCGGATGTCAAAGGCATCCTGGTCAACATCTTCGGCGGCATCATGAAGTGCGACACCATCGCCGACGGCGTGATCGCGGCCTGCAAGGCGGTCAATCTGTCGGTTCCGCTGGTGGTGCGCATGAAGGGCACCAACGAAGACCTGGGCAAGAAAATGCTGGCTGACTCCGGTTTGCCCATCATCGCCGCAGACACCATGGCCGACGCTGCGATGAAAATCGTCGCCGCCG
>JANOBL010000059.1:0-2863 GCA_031411635.1 Betaproteobacteria bacterium | reverse complement strand
TTGAGCTCGACGAGCTTTTCGGCGCCCGCCAGCGCGGTGGTGGCCATTGCATTCAGGTCGGACAGCGTGGTGGCGGCGGTGGTGGTGGCGGTGGCCAGGAATTGTTCAGCGGCTTGGGTCATGCGGTGCTCCAGTGGGTTGTTCTGCAAACCGTTGAACAAGAAATGTTGCGGTGCAGCATGGATCACATGGTAAACCCTGATTCTGGACAATGCAAGCTAAATTGCTGCAGCGCAGCATTTTTGGAGCAAGCTGTCCAGCCGTGCCGTTGGCAGTGTCGGATGACGAGGCGCCGCTTGCCGGTAGCGCATGCCGCCATGCGCGGGTTTGCGCGTCGGACCGTATAGTTTCAGTCTTGCCGAGCAAACCTTGCGCAGGAGCGTGGATCATGTCGACGGACGAATTTGAGGATCAGTTGCGGCGCGACGGGTATCTGGAGATCAAGCACCGATGTCTCGATCGGGGCGTCGACACCTCGCCACACAGCCACGACTTCGATACGCGGCTCCTGGTCCAGGAAGGCGAGCTGACCTTGGTTTGTGGCAGCACCCGTCGCGCTTTTCGGGCAGGCGAGGTCTTGGAAATACCGGCCGGCGCCCTGCACTGCGAGTGCTATGCCCCCGGCCCCGTCCGCTTTGTGGCCGGTTTGCGGCGAAGCGCCGCTGGCGCATGAAGGCGCATCGGCCATCAGTCGGCTCCGCACCCGCTCATCGCTTCAGCCAACTGCTCAAAGCTGCCGGGCGCGCACTTCAATCGTCAGCGGTAAAGCCTGAGGCCTTGATGATCGGCCCCCAAGCGGCCAGGTCGGACTTGATCCGCCTGCCAAAGCTGTCCGGCGTCCCGCTCACCGGTTCCATGGCGAATTTGCCAAAGGCGTCCTGGAAATCGGGGGTCTTCTGTGTCTCAGCGATGGCGTTGGCGGCATGGTTCACGATCGCCGCTGGGGTGCGCGGGGGCATGAAGACGCCCACCCAGACTTCTGCCACCACGTCCCGGTAGCCGGACTCCACCATCGTCGGGACATCCGGCAGGAACGGTGTCCTCTGCGCGCCGGTAGTGGCAAGCACCCGCAGCTTGCCGCCCGCCAGGTGCGGCAGCGCCTCGCCCACACCCGGGAAGCCAGAGGCGATCTGGCCGCCCAGCATGTCCTGCATCGCCGGGGCGCCGCCCTTGTACGGCACATGCAACAAGTCAACGCCGGCCGCCCGGGCAAACATGACGCCCGCGAAATGCGGCGTCGCCCCGGCGGCGGACGAAGAAAACGCAGCCTGCTTGGGATTCGCCTTGGCCCATGCCACGAAGTCGGCAACGGTTTTCACGCGCTCCGGCACGGCGGGCCCCACCACGAATGCCAGGGGCGTCTTTGCAACAACGGCCACCGGCGTCAGGTCGGTCACCGGGTCGTAGCTGAGCTTGCGGAAGCTGTGGGGATAGATCGTGATCGGAAAATCGGGCGTGAACAGCATCGTCGTGCCATCGGGCGCGCTGCTCTTGACTTGGTCCACTGCCAGGCGTGCACCGGCTCCCGGCTTGTTTTCGACAATCAGCCCCGCCGGATACGCTGACTGGATGCGGCTCAAGAGTGCACGTGCCGCCACGTCGCTACCGCCTCCGGCGGGGAATCCCACCACGATCCGGGTCAACCGCGTCGGCTGCGCCGACGCGGTGCCTGCCAGAAATGGCGTGGACAGCGGGAGCGCCGAGAGCGATGCAAGCTGGAAGGTTCTGCGCGTGATCATTGGTAACCCTTGATGAGGATGGTGGAATGTCGTGCGGGGCGCGGCCCTGCGAACCGCCCCAGGATCGGTCGAAGCCCGGCGGCTTGAATCAGCGCGACCGGGCCTGCCCTGCCAATGGATGTTATGGGATTGCGCCGGCTGTGGCCGGCCGGCGTCTGATACCGGTGGTGCTTGCGGGCCTGGCCTACTCCGGCAACATCCCCGCCGCCCGAATGATGGCCCCCCAATTGGCCGCTTCGTCAACCTGGAAGCGCTGCAACTCACCCGGCGCGGTGACAAACACCGTCGTGCCACCCACGGCCATCGCCCGCTGCACGTTGGCCGATTGGCAGGCTTTGCCGAGCAGCGCGTGCAGGCGGTGCGGCACCGCGGCCGGCCTGCGCGCCGGTGCGTAGGCGGCCACCCAGTAAGGCAGCTTCACGCCCTTGATGCCGGCCTCGGCAAGTGTCGAGGCGGTGCTGATGCAGCACCCTGCTGTGGCCGATGCGGTGGTGTTCGGCCTGCCGGATGACGAGTGGGGGCAGCGGGTGCAGGCGGTGGTGCAGCCGGTGGTGGTGGTGGTGGCGGCGGCGGCGGTGGATGGGCCGCTTGACCAAGCGGCGCTGCGCGCAGCGCTGCTGGCCTGGTGCAAGCGGCAATGGGCCGGCTTCAAGCTGCCGCGTGATATCGCCTTTGCCGATCTGCCGCGCAACGATGCCGGCAAGATGGCGCGGGCGGCAGTGCGGGCAGGGTTTGTGGTGGGCAGCTTGGGCCCTTGGCGCGGCCACTGAAAACGCGAACGCCCCGCAAGCGGGGCGTTCGGTCGGCGCCGATCCGAGACAAGGCCCATCAGGGCGATGCCCGAACCGGGCTTGCTGGCGTCAGCTCACTTTGTGCTGGTGGCAGTCTTGCTGGCCTTGACGGCCATGTCAGTGGCAGCCGCAAAACTCTTGCCGGCCGTCTCGACCGCTTGTTTGCCTTGTGCCTGGGCGGTTGCCACGGCGGTTTGCCCGGTCGTCAGCGCGTTCTTGAAAGCCGCAACAGCGGCTTCGCTGCCTGCGGGCGCCTGCTTCATCGCGGCCTCGATGCTTGCCAGGGCCTGGGCTTGCACATCGGCAAACTTGCCTTCGGCAGCCTTGCCCAGC
>JANOBL010000058.1:0-2284 GCA_031411635.1 Betaproteobacteria bacterium | reverse complement strand
TCGGCGCCGAGCCGCCCGAGCTGGCGCACCGGCCCAGCGCACCGGGCGCGGTGGCGCTGGCGGTGCGGGGTTTGTCGTTGCTGAAGCAAAACCCGTTTGGCATGAGCTTGACCGACATCGGCTTTGAAGTGCGGGCCGGTGAGATCGTCGGTGTGGCCGGGGTCTCGGGCAACGGCCAGCAAGAGCTGATGGCCGCGCTGTCGGGCGAGGACCAGCGCGCGCCGCGTGGCAGCGTCACGCTGTTTGGCCAGGACATCGCACAAGCTCCACCGCGACAACGCCGCGACGGCGGCCTGCACTTTGTGCCCGAAGAGCGGCTGGGCCGGGGCGCGGTGCCAACCATGAGCCTGGCGCACAACACTTTGTTGACGCGCACCGAGGCGGTGTCGGCCAGCGGCTGGATCAACACCGGCGCGGTGCGGCAACTGGCCGAGCGCCTGATTGCCGGCTACAGCGTCAAGGCCGGTGGCCCGGGTGCGGCGGCAAAAAGCCTGTCGGGTGGCAACCTGCAAAAGTTCATCGTCGGCCGCGAGATCGATGCCAAGCCGAAATTGCTGATCGTCTCGCAGCCCACCTGGGGCGTGGACGTGGGCGCGGCGGCGCAGATCCGCGGTGCCTTGCTGAAGCTGCGCGACGAAGGTTGCGCGCTGCTGGTGGTCAGCGAAGAGCTGGACGAGCTGTTCGAGATCAGCGACCGGCTGCTGGTGATTGCGCAGGGCCGTTTGTCGCCCAGCGTACCGGTGGCCAGCGCCACGGTGGCGATGATCGGTGAATGGATGAGTGGCCTGTGGGAGCGTGAACATGCTCAAGCTTGAAGCCCGGCCGCAGCCGTCGCAAACCATGTCCATCGCGTCGCCGCTGATCGCGTTGTTGATCACGGTGCTGGTGGGGGTGTTGTTGTTCACCGTGTTGGGCAAAGACCCGCTGCGTGGCCTGCAGATGTTTTTTGTCGAACCGATCAAAAACGGCTATGCCTGGAGTGAGATTGCGATCAAGGCCACGCCGCTGGCGCTGATCGCGCTGGGGCTGTCGGTGTGCTATCGCAGCAATGTCTGGAACATCGGCGCCGAGGGCCAGTTTGTGATGGGCGCGGTGTTTGCCGGTGGTGTGGCGATGACCGCCGGGCCCGACAGCTCACGCTTGATCGTGATCGCCATCCTGGCCGCCGGTGTGCTGGGTGGCATGGTGTGGGCCGGCATCGTTGCGCTGCTGCGCGACCGCTTCAACGCCAGCGAGATCCTGGTCAGCCTGATGCTGGTGTACGTGGCCGAGCTGCTGCTGGGCTGGCTGGTGTATGGCCCCTGGAAAGACCCCAAGGGCTACAACTTTCCGCAGACCATCACGTTTGAGGCCGTCACCAAGATCCCCAAGCTGATCGAGGGCTCACGCGCCAATATCGGCGTGTTGATTGCGTTTGCGGCGGTGGGCTTGTGTGCGCTGCTGCTGTTCCGAACCTACGCCGGTTTCCAGTTGCAGGTGGGGGGTTTGGCCCCGGCAGCGGCGCGTTATGCGGGTTTCTCGTCGCGCCGCATGTTGTGGCTGGCGCTGCTGATCTCGGGTGGCCTGGCTGGGCTGGCCGGTGGTCTCGAAGCCGCCGGGCCGCTGGGCCAGCTCACGCCGCATGTGCCGGCGGGCTACGGCTTTGCCGCGATCATCGTGGCCTTTGTCGGCCGCTTGCACCCACTGGGTGTGGTGTTCTCGGCCATCCTGATGAGCATGTTTTTCATCGGCGGTGAGCTGGCGCAATCGCGCATGGGTTTGCCCAAATCGATCACCGGGGTATTCCAGGGCCTGCTGCTGTTTGCGCTGCTGGCTTGCGATACCTTGATCCACTACCGCGTGCGGTTCCAGAAAGGGGCTTGAGCCATGGAAGCCTTTGCATTGCTGATCGCCGCAACGCTGAATGCCGGCACCGTGCTGGCCATCGCCGGCCTGGGCCTGTTGATCAACGAGCGCGCCGGGGTATTGAACCTGGGCGCCGAGGGCATCATGCTGGTGGCCGCCATTGCAGGGTTTGCCACGGCAGTGCACACCGGCAGCGATGTGCTGGCCTTTGCTGCCGGCATGGGCGCCGGGGCGGTTTTGGCGGCGATCTTTGGCGTGCTGGTGATCTGGCTCAATACCAACCAGTACGCCACCGGCCTGGCGCTCAGCCTGTTTGGCGCCGGCTTCTCGGCCTTTGTCGGCATCCCGTACACCCAAGAAAAGATCGGCGACCGGCTGCGCTTCGAGATTCCCGGCCTGGCCGACATCCCGTTTTTGGGCCCGGCGCTGTTCAAGCAGC
>JANOBL010000057.1:0-7515 GCA_031411635.1 Betaproteobacteria bacterium | reverse complement strand
GCCTTGGCCACCACGGCCTCGGCAAAACCGCCCATGCCGCAGAACGCGATCACGCGGTCGCCAAGCTTGACATTGCTGACGCCCTCACCCAGCGCGGCCACGGTGCCGGCCACCTCGCTGCCGGGGATGAAGGGCAGCGCGGGCTGCACCTGGTATTTTTTCTGGATCATCAGCACATCGGGGTAGTTGACCGACGCGGCATGGATCGTCACCAGCACCTCGCCGGCGCCGGGCTGCGGTGTCGGCACGTCTTCCACCACCAGTGTGTCGGGCAAGCCCCAGGCCTTGCAGAGAACAGCTTTCATGGCGCTACTTTCGATCAATGACAGGATGGCAAAACGCTAACGGCAGGCACTGCATACGTCGGTCACCCCTGGGACAGACCCGTCACGACAGCCCCGTCACTCATGCTCGCCACCAAAGCGCTTGATCAGGTTGGCGATGTACTGTTCCACCAGCTTCTCGTTCTCGCCCACCACGATGGGCCCGACGATGGCCTTCATCAGCGCCGGCAGCGGCACGCTGAGCGCACCGCTGATGTTGAGCACCAGGTGGGTGTACTTTTTCTTGTCGGTGATGGCCCAGTTGCCACCCACCTGGGCATTGCCCTCGCCGGCCACAGGTGTCCACACCACCGTGCCTTTTTTCTTGTCGGTCACGTACTTCGAGGCATAGATGGTCTGGATATTGACCTTGGCGGTGCCCACCTTCTCCATCTCCCAGCGGTAGGTGTTGCCCCCCAGGTCCACCAGCCTGGCGACCTTGGGAAAGTGGCTGGCCGACGTCGGCACATCGGACAGCACCGCAAACACCTCGGCGGCGGGGGCGTTGACTTCAAACTCGTAGGCCAGATCAAACGGGACGGTGATCGCCATGGGCGGCTCCGGTGGGGTGACAAACGGGGTTGGGAACGCGTGCTGCAAGACCACCCCGGTTGTACCAGCCCGGCCTGCGCCGGCCGGGCATTGCACCCCCGGATTGACCCGAACCCCAGGCTGCGACTATCAGCCGGCCCGCAGCTTGAACTGCCGCGCCGCAAACGCCCACACCACGCGGGACGCATCCGGCCCACGTGCATCGGCATACGCCTGGCCGGCGCCGCCGCCGCTCCAGGCATGGCCCAGCCCCTGCACGGCTACATGGGTGGCCACGGTGCGGCTGCGGCAGGTGTAATCGGTCACGGTCATCGGGTAACGCTGGCCACGCTGCACCTGGCGTGGTGGGCGCGCTTTGGCACCTGCCGCATCGGCCCAGGCCAACACCGCCGCTTGCCCGTTGACCGGCGACACCACGTTGTCGGCGGTGCCGTGGATCACCAGCAGCGGCGGCCAGGATTGGGCAAAAGCCTCGGGCGTGGCCACCAGCGGCCGGGTGCTGCGCCGGCCCCGCATGGCGCGCAGGGCGGTCAAGGCCGAGTCCGCCGTGCCCGGTGGAATGCCCGAATGCATCACCACCGCCCTGAAACGCTGCGGATGCAGGCTGGCCAGCAGCGCGGCCATGCTGGCGCCGGCCGACAGTCCGGCCACGGCGATGCGCGCACGGTCCACCGGCTGCTGCAAACACACCTGGTCCACCGCGCGCAGGATAGACGCCGCCTCGCTGGCAGCGCGGGTGCCGCGGGTGTCAAACCAGTTCCAGCAGCCTTGGGAGTTGGCCAGCCGCTCCTGCTCGGGGTAGAGCACCAGAAAACGCTCGCGTGCGGCCACCGCGTTCATCCGGGTGCACAGCGCAAAACCCGGTGCGTCCTGGCTGCAGCCGTGCAGCATCACCAGCAGCGGCAGGTGCTCACCGCGTGTGATGCCGGCTGGGCGGAACAGCAGGTAGCGGCGCGCCCCACCAGTGCCCAGCGCCACGCCGCTGAGCTGCTTGCCACCGGCCGATGCCACCGGCCGGCGCGTAGCTGGAGGCTGCTTGGTGGGGCGCTTGGTGGGCTGCTGGGTGGGCCGCTTGGTGGGCTTGACCGGCTTGGTGGCCTTTGCCACCTTGGCCGCCTTGACCACAGCAGCGGCCACCTTGCGCTGGGTGGTTTTCAAGTTGCGGTTGATCAGCGCCAGGTTGCGCCTGAACAGACTGGCCCAGGCGCCGGCAAGATTTCGTTTAGCCATCGGCCGATTCTGTGGGCCGGGCGCCGGGCTGGGCGCCGCGCCAGGCAAGTCGGGTTGAGCGACTAGGCGCGCGCAGCGGCCTGTCCTACAGCGGGTGGCGGCGGGCCGGCCGATGCTGCACTGACCCAATCCTGGGTGCCATGCCAGACACCGCCCCATGACGCTTTCTCCTCCCCCCCGCCTGGCAGCGCTGCTGCTGTTGTGGGCTGCCTGCACCGCCGGTGCGCAATCCACTGCACCGCCAGTGGCCGCCAGCGTGCCGGCCACCATCACCCCACCGCCGCCCGCCACCGGCCAGCCCAGGTTGCTGACGCCCGGTGAGCAGCGTGAGGTCTCGGCCGCCCCGGGTGAACTGCGGCCCGCCGCTGCGGTGACGCAGCAGATCAACATCCCGCTGGGCAAAAAACCTGCGGCCGAGACCCCGGCAGCCCCAGCGCCCCGCGCCGGCGCTGCCTCGGCCAGCGTCTTGGACGACGCCGCCGCGCGCTGCCAGGCGCTGCGCGGCAAACAGGCACGGGCGTCATGCCATGAGCGGCTGGCCCACCAGGCACCCAAGCGCTGAACCGTGCCTGCACCGTGTGCAGGCCCACCGCGCCACATGCGATGCTGCAGGCCCGGCGCACACGCCGCCAGCCAGGCCCCCGCCGATGCTTTCACGCTTGCCCGCCGCGTTGCGCGGTGTCCTGACCAGCCTGATCATGGGCCTGAGCACGCTGCTGCTCACCGGCTCGATGATGTTGCCGGCACTCATCAAGCTGCTGCTGCCGCTGGCAGCGGTGCGCACCGGCTGCGACCGGGTGCTCACCACGCTGGCCTCGGCCTGGGTGGCGATCAACAACGCCTGGATCGCCGCCGTGCGGCCGGGGCCCTGGGATGTGCAAGGCCTGGACGGGCTGCACCGGCGCGGCTGGTACCTGGTATCGGCCAACCACCAGAGCTGGGTCGACATCCTGGTGCTGCAGCGCGTGTTTCACCAGCGCATCCCGTTCCTCAAGTTCTTTTTGAAGCGTGAGCTGATCTGGGTGCCGGTGATCGGCCTGGCCTGGTGGGCGCTGGATTTTCCGTTCATGAAGCGGGGCCACGGTGCCGGCGCACGCCAGAACGATTTGCAAGCCACGCGCGAGGCTTGCGAGAAGTTCAAACGCATCCCCACCTCGGTGATCAATTTTGTCGAGGGCACCCGCTTTACGCCGGCCAAGCAGGCGCGGCAGAACAGCCCCTACCGCCATTTGCTCAAGCCCAAGATCGGCGGCCTGGGCATTGCGCTGGCCACGATGGGCGAGAGCTTCGAGGCCTTGCTGGATGTCACCATCGTCTACCCGCAGGGCACGCCGCGCTTCTGGGATCTGCTGAGCGGGCGCATCGGCGCGGTGATCGTGCGGGTGCAGCAGCGCCAGATCCCGGTCGATGTGCTGGGCGGTGATCCGGTGGGCGACAAGGCCTACCGGCAGCGTTTGTCCACTTGGGTGGAGCAGCAATGGTTGCAAAAGGATGATTTGATCAGCAGCTTGCAGGACCAGGCCGACCCGCAGCGCGTTCAGCGTGTTTAGCCGGCGGACCAGGCTGCTACGATGATTTGCGGCCCGACTTTTTGACACTTTTGACTTGGCGCCGCGCCCACCAGGAGCACCTGCCTTGCAGTTCATCACCGATGGCGTGGGCCGATCGTTGGCCAACCGGCCGAGCGACGTGTTCATCGTGCAGAAGCTGCTGAACATGAACCTGGGCCGCTTCAACCACCACCGGGTGCATGCGCTGCACCCGGTGGATGCCAGCGGGCTGTTTGACAGCGCCACTGGTGCGCTGTTGCAGGCTTATTGCCAGTGGCTGGGCCGCGGCGCGGCGCCGGTGATCCTGGCGACTTCGGCGGCGGCTGCAGCTACCGTTGTGGACCCCAAGCCGGGTGCTGCCGCTGTGCCAGCGATGCCGGCAATGCCCCGCCTGGGGGCCATCGGCGCGATGGGTGCGGCCAGCAACATGGCCGGCATGGCGGCGCTGGCGGCGATGTCCGGCGTGCCCTTTCTGCCGCCCAAGCCGGCGGCAGCAACCCCCAGCGGCCCGCCGGCCCAGGCCGGTGAGTTGGCTCGGCTGGACCCGGTGCTGTTGAGCCTGGTGCACGGCGCGCTGGCCTGGCAAGGCCAGGTGCTGCCCGTACCCACCGACCCGGTGCTGCAGGCGCTGGACAACGGCGGCATCGCCACCTGGGCGATGTTCAAGGCCTTGTGCCGGATGCGCCAATCGCGCTCGTTGCTGGCGGTGCTGGTGGCGATGGCACCCACCGTCCGCAAGAACAAAAAGGCCTCGGCCGAGGCCATTGCCGAGTCGGTGGCGCTGGCGATGGCGATCGCCGAGATCAACACGCCGCTGCGCAAGGCCGGCTTTTTGTCGCAGATCGCGGCCGAGAGCGATGGCTTCCGGGCGCTGCGCGAATATGCGTCGGGTGCCGAGTACGAGGGCCGGGCCGACCTGGGCAATGTGTTGCCGGGTGACGGCAAGCGCTTTGCCGGGCGCGGCTACATCCAGCTCACCGGCCGCGCCAATTACACGCTGGCCTGGCAGCAGCTCGGCCTGCCGCTGTTGCACAACGACAAGCTCAAGCCGTTTGTCAGCGCCCCCAAGGCCAAGTTCAAGACCGACATCGAGCCCGCCGACCCCAGCTACGGCGAGACGCTGGAAGGTGCGGCCAAGCTCACCGCCTGGTACTGGAACCAGCACAAGCTGAATGCGATCTGCGACCGGCTGAGCAAGGTGGGCAAGCAGGATGCGGTGCTGCTGCAACTGTCGATCGCGATCAACGGCAAGAACAAAAAAACCGGCCTGCCCAATGGCTGGGACCACCGCAAGCGCTATTTCAAGGCCGCCAAGCATGCGCTGGGCATTCTTTGAGCGCCGCAGATTGAGCCGCCCGGCGTGCTGGCGCTTTGCGGCGCTGCTGCTGCTGGCGCTGGTACTGCAGGGCGTGCCGCCGGCCGGCATCGCGCAGAACCTGTCGCACACGGTGGTCACCCGCGAGCTGCGGTTTGCACGCGGCAGCAGCGGCGCCCAGGTCAACGGCCGGGCTGATCACGCGATGAGCCATGTCTACACGCTGGGCGTGCGGGCAGGGCAGACGATGACGGTGGCGCTGCAATCGCCCGAAGATGCGGTCACGTTCAGCGTTATCGCACCCGAGGCGGGCACGCTTGCCGACGGCTTTGGCGTCACACATTGGCAAGGCGTGCTGACGGAGGGCGGCAAATACCAGCTTGTGCTGGTGATGAACGACGAAGCCCGGCGCCGCGTGCCGTACCGCCTGCAAGTGACCGTGCGCTGACAGGCCGGCCACGCTGGCCAAGCAGCGCAATTGCTGCAAGACCGCAGAATCCGGCCCTGTCCTCAGCCCTGTCCCCAGCCCTGGCCCCAGCCCTGGCCCCGCCCACCTTGACTTCCCATCCGCCCGTTGCCGCGCCGGCACCCGCACCCGCCAGCGCCTACGCCTTGCTGGTTGTTGCCGTGCTCGGTTTTGCCTCGGGACTGCCGCTGGCGCTGACCGGCCAGGCGCTGCAGGCCTGGCTCAGCACCGAGGGCGTGGACATCGCCACCATCGGTTTTTTAAGCCTGGTGGGCCTGCCCTATACCTTCAAGTTTCTGTGGGCGCCGCTGATGGACCGGTTTGAGCTCTGGCCCAGGCTGGGCCGGCGCCGCGGCTGGCTGGTGCTGACGCAGTTGCTGTTGGCGGCGTCGCTTTGGCTGCTGGCAAGCACGCCGCCCAAAGGCGCACTGCTGGCCTTTGCGCTGCTGGCGGTGTTGGTGGCGTTTGTCTCGGCCTCGCAAGACGTGGTGATCGATGCCTACCGCACCGATTTGCTCAGCCCCAGCCAGCGTGGGCTGGGTGCGTCGCTGAACGTGCTGGGCTACCGGCTGGCGATGATCTTGTCTGGCGGCGTGGCGCTGATCTGGACCGACGCGGTGCAAGGCAGTGGCTGGAGCTGGCCGCAGGTTTACTGCTTGATGGCCGGCATCATGGCCGGCGCGGCCGTGTTGTCGGCGCTGGCCCTGCCCAGGTTGCCAGCGCCGCCCGACAACGGACCGGCCGCGCCACGCAGTGCGGCACGGCACGATCTGCTGGGTTTTGCGGCGGTGGTGGCCGCGGTGGTGGTGGGCTACTTGGTCACGCTGCGCGCCTTCACGCCGCTGGCCCAGGCCCTGCTGGGCCCGTGGCTGGCCGGCGGCCGGCTGGCGCCCGCGCTGCAAGGGCGTTGGGTGGATCTGCTGGCGCTGCTGATGGGCATCGCCTTTACCTTGCCGCTGGCGGCCTGGGCGGCGCGGCGCGCACGCTTCGAAACCTTGCTGGGGGGGCTGCGCAGTTATTTCTCCCAGCCCGGTGCCGCGCTGTTTTTGTTGTTCATCGTGTTCTACAAGCTGGGCGATGCGTTTGCCGGCGCGCTGATGACGCCGTTTTTGCTCAAGGCGATGGCCTTTGGCTCGGCCGAGGTGGGCGTGGTCAACAAGATCATCGGCCTGTGGCTCACCTTGGGCGGTGCGCTGCTGGGTGGTTTGCTGATGCTGCGCTTGGGGCTGTGGCGCGCATTGCTGCTGTTTGGTGTGCTGCAGGCGGCCAGCAACCTGGGTTTCTGGTGGTTGGCGCTGCATGGCAAGGGCAGCTTGCCCGGGCTGCTGATCCCGGCGTTTGACTGGGGCTTTGTCTCGTTGACCCAGCCCACCCAGGTGGACGGTGGGCTGCTGATGGTGATCGCGTTTGAAAACCTGTCCGGCGGCATGGGCACGGCCGCCTTCCTGGCCTTTTTGATGAGCCTGACCCAGCAGCGCTTCACCGCCACGCAGTTTGCAATGCTCAGCGCGTTTGCGTCGGTGGGCCGGGTCTGGGTCGGGCCGCTGGCCGGGGTGCTGGCCGAGTCGATAGGCTGGCCGGTATTTTTCATCGTGTCCACCGTGCTGGCGCTGCCGGCGTTGGGCCTGCTGTGGTGGATGCGCGGCACCGTGCAGCGCCTGGACGTGGTGCCCGGCGCGCCGCCGGACGATGATTGACAATTTGCCGGCTTACCGCCGCACCCCCGCCGCACCCCCTGCCGCACCCACCCGAGACGCCCATGAAGCCGTTGCCCTGCACCGATTTCCAGACCCAGGCCCGGGTTGGTTTGCCAGCGCTGGCGCGCACCGGCCGTTGTGCCTGCCCACTGCATCGCCGGCGCCGCCTGGGGGGTGCGTTGATCGGGGCCGGGCTGCTGGTCACGCTGGGCGCTGCGGCGCCGGCGCAAGCACAGGGGCAGGACGCCGAATGCCGGCGCTCCAAATTCACCCAGGCGGTTTCGGCCGAGCAGATCGAGCAGGCCGCCGGCCAGCAGTACCAGCAGATGCTGGCCCAGGCCCAACAGCAAAAGGCGCTGGGGCCGGCGGACAACGTCCAGGT
>JANOBL010000056.1:0-1510 GCA_031411635.1 Betaproteobacteria bacterium | reverse complement strand
CACCAGCGCATCGATTCCGGCAAGCTGCTTCAGCCACTCGGCCGCCAGGTGCTGGGTGCTGCCCACCGCCACCGTGCCCAGGGTCAGCTTGCCGGGCTGGGCGCGGGCAAAGTCCAGCAACTGGCCCAGGGTCTTGAAGCGTGAGCCGGCCACCACAAACAGCGCCAGGTCAAAACGCGCCAGCAGGATGACTGGTGCAAAGTCCTTTTGCGCATCAAACGGCAGCTTGCGGAACAGGCTGGCCGCCACCGCGTTGCCGTTGCTCATCAACAGCAAGGTGTGGCCATCCGGCGTGGCGCCGGCCACCGCCTGGCTGGCGACGATGCTGCCGGCGCTGGGCCGGTTGTCCACCACCAGGGGCTGGCCCAGCGAGGCTGCCATCGCCTGGGCCACGGCACGCGCGGTGAGGTCGGCAATGCCGCCGGGGCCGAAGGGCACCAGCAAGCTGATTGGATGTCTCGGAAACGCTGGCGCTTGCGCCAGCAGCGGCAACGGGGCGCTGGCCAGCGCGACCAGGGCCGTTCGGCGGGAGAGGAGCTTGGGCATGGCGGGGCCTGGGGTGTTTGGCGGGTGTTTGGCGACCTGCGCTGCGGTGATTGTCAGCCAGCCAGCAACCGGGCCGGACCAGCGCCGATACTGGCCAGCCCATCCCGCCTTCCCAGCTTTGCACCCATGCACTACGCCACCACCGGCCGCGCCCCCGGCCTGAAGTTCGACCCGTTCAAGGCGCTGGCCGTGCCACGCCCGATCGGCTGGATCGCCAGCGTCGATCGGGCGGGGGTGCCCAACCTGGCGCCCTACAGCTTCTTCAATGCAGTGAGCGACCGGCCGCCGATGCTGATGTTCTCGTCCGGTGGCCACAAGGATTCACTGCGCAACGTCCTGGAGACTGGCGAGTTCACCTGCTCGATTGCCAACTGGGACTTGCGCGAGGCGATGAACCTCAGCTCGGCCACGGTGGCGCCCGGGGTGGACGAATTCAAGCTCGCCGGGCTGACACCGGCCGCGTCGCTGCTGGTCAAGCCACCCCGGGTGGCCGAGGCGCCGGCAGCTTTCGAGTGCCGTTTGTGGCAGACCATCGCCTTGCCCGCCCCACCGGCCCGCGCTGGGGCCAGCACTGCGCCCGAGGGCTACACGATGGTGATCGGCGAGGTGGTGGCGATCTACGTCGACGAGGCCTACATCGAAAACGGCCTGGTGATGACCGGCAAGATGCGGCCGCTGGCCCGGCTGGGCTACATGGACTTTTCGGTGGTCACGCCCGAGAGCCTGTTCACCTTGAACCGGCCCGAGGCCAGTGCGGATGGACAAACGGCCCAGGTGCAGCCTGGGCCGTGGGATGGGGTGTACCGGTAGCGCGGAACTCCTCCTTCCCCCTGCCACGGGGAAGCTTGGGATGGGGGTTGAGTCTTGCCGCAGCGCCACCGTTCGACCCCCACCCCAACCCTCCCCCTGCCCGGGGGAGGGAGTGCAGGCTCAAGCGGCCTGTTTGGCCGCGGCCCGCTTGCCC
>JANOBL010000055.1:0-2632 GCA_031411635.1 Betaproteobacteria bacterium | reverse complement strand
CCGGCATCTGCAGCAGGAATACGGCCAGGAGCCGCAGTGCATCCTGACCATGCCCTTGCTCGAAGGCCTGGACGGCATCGAGAAGATGTCCAAGAGCAAGCAGAATTACATCGCCATCACCGAAGCGCCCAACAGCATGTTTGCCAAGGTGTTGTCGATCAGCGATGTGCTGATGTGGCGCTGGTACCAGTTGCTGAGCTTTTGCGGCGAGGCCTGGCAAACGGCGCTGAAGGCCGAGGTGGCGGCAGGCCGCAACCCGAAGGACGCCAAGGTGCTGCTGGCGAAAGAACTGGTCAGCCGCTTCCACGGCGCGGCGGCGGCCGATGCGGCCGAGCTGGATTTCAACCACCGCGCGCGGGGTGGCATTCCGGATGAACTGCCTGAGCTGAGTTTGACCGGTGCGCCGCTGGCGATAGGCGCGCTGCTGAAGCAGGCCGGCCTGGTGCCGTCTACCAGCGAGGGGCTGCGTTTGGTGGGCCAGGGCGGCGTGCGCATCGACGGTGTGGTGGTCAGTGACAAGGCTTTGAAGGTGGCGGCCGGCACACTGGTGCTGCAGGTGGGCAAACGCAAGTTTGCGCGGGTCCAATTGACCGCCTGAGCGGCGGCAGCGCGCCGGCCCGGTGGGTTCATCCGCATGCAGGTCAGTGCCTATCTCAAGCTGTCGATTGCGGTGGCGCTGGCCACGATCACGCTGAAGACCGGCGCCTGGTGGCTGACCGATTCGGTGGGTTTGCTGTCGGATGCGCTGGAGTCACTGGTCAACCTGGCCGGCGCGATCTTCGCGCTGATGATGGTGACGGTGGCGGCCCAGCCGCCCGATGACGATCACCCCTACGGCCACCACAAGGCAGAGTATTTTTCCAGCGGTTTCGAGGGCGTGCTGATCCTGGTGGCGGCGCTGGCCATCATCTGGGCCGCGCTGCACCGCTTTGGCGATCCGCGGCCGCTGCAATCGCTGGGCCTGGGCCTGGTGTTGTCGGTGATCAGCTCAGGGCTGAATTGGGCCCTGGCCTGGGCGATGCTGCGCAAGGCGCGTGAGCACCGATCGATGGCGCTGGAGGCCGATGCCCGCCACCTGTACACCGATGTCTGGACCTCCGCCGGCGTGGTGCTGGGCCTGCTGGCGGTGATGGCCACCGGCTGGTTGTGGCTGGACCCGGTGATCGCGATCCTGCTGGCCGCCAACATCGCCCGCGAGGGGGTGATGCTGGTCTGGGCCTCGGCCGATGGCCTGATGGACCGTGCGCTGGAGCCCGATGTGCGGGCCGAGATCGAACGCACGCTGGAAGGCTTTCGCCACAACACGATCCGCTTTGATCACCTGGTGACCCGGCGCGCCGGCCAGCGCCGGTTTGTCGACATGCACATGCACATGCCGGCAGCCTGGTCACTGGGCCGGGCGGCGGCGCTGCGCAGCGCGGTGGAGCAGGCCTTGATGAGCGCGGTGCCGGGGCTGCGCGCCAGCATCCAGTTGCTGCCGATGGATGTGGAAGCGCATTTTGACGATGCGCGCGACCTGCTGTAAGTTGCAGGCCGCTTCAAAAAATCAATCGGCGTACTGCCCCGCCGCCTTGATCACCGGCCCCCATTTGTTGATCTCGGCCTCGACAAACTTCTTGTGCTCGGCGCCGCCCAGCCGACCGTCGGTGGTTACCACCGCGCCCAGGGCTTCTTCGCGCTTGATGAATTCCGGGTCTTTCAGCGCGGCACGCAGTGCGCTGTTGAGCTTGTCAAGCACCGCCTTGGGCGTGCCCTTGGGGGCGTACAAACCGTGCCAGATCGTCACGTTGAAGCCTTTCAGGCCGGCCTCGTCCAAGGTGGGCAGCTTGGCCAGCGCCGGGGTGATCAAGCGCTTGCTGGTGGTGACGGCAAAGGCTTTGACCTTGCCACTCTCGATCTGCTGCGTGGTGTTGGTGGTCTGGTCGCACATCAGGTCCACCTGGCCGCCCAGCAAGTCGGTCATCGCCGGGGCCGTGCCCTTGTAGGGCACGGTGGTCATGTCCACCGCCACGCTTTGCTGAAACAGCAGGCCGCACAGGTGGGATGCGGCGCCCAGGCCGGCTTTGGCCAGGTTGATCTTGCCCTTGTTGGCCTCGATCCATTTGCGCAGCTCGGCAAAGTTGGCGGCTGGCAAGGTGCTGCGGCCCACCAAGGTCATCGGCACCTCGTTGATCATGCCCAGGTACTCAAAATCGCCCAGCGTGTCGTACGGCAGCTTGCGGTACAGCGCTGGCGAAGTGGCCATGCCGATGTGGTGCAGCAGGATGGTGTAGCCGTCGGGCGACGATTTGGCCACCTTGGCCGCGCCCAGCGTGCCACCGGCGCCGCCAACGTTTTCAATGATCACAGTCTGGTTGTTGAGCTGTTTGCGCAGCACGTCGCCCAGATCACGCGCCACCTTGTCGGTGGGGCCACCGGCCGCAAAAGGCACGACCATGGTGACTGGCTTGTCGGGGTATTCGGCCAGGGCAACGGTGGCGGTGGCCAGCATCAGGGCGGCGGAAATGAGTGATTTCATAGGTCTGTCCTTCAGCGAGGTTGCAATGCAGTGGCGCATGCTAGGGCGCAGCCGGGTCGGGTGCTGTGTCGGGAAACACTTACCCCGGCCGACAACCCGTATGGTTTGGTGTGG
>JANOBL010000054.1:0-7843 GCA_031411635.1 Betaproteobacteria bacterium | reverse complement strand
ACCAGCGGCTGCACGATCTTGCTGGCGACCACCAACATCGCCAGCGAAACACTGATTTTGACAAACTCCCACAACATGAAGCTGACGGCGGATGCGCCGGGAGCCACGCTGCTGAGCCGGCTGGTCATGCCACGCGCCATCAAGGCGCCCGGCACCACCACCGTGGCCGAGCCATACAGCAAGGACCACGCCACCTCCGGCCTGCCGGTGACCAGCCACCCGATCAGGGCAACCAAACCACCCACCGCCACTTGCACCGCCACCACCCACCAGGGCGATACCGGTGGCTCCAGCGCCCCCAGGTCCCTCAAGCTGGCTGCTTCTTGCGGACTCAAGCTCTTGTAGCTTTGCCGGGTCTCCCCATCTGCTGCATCGTCCCAGACTGCATGGCGGCTGGCTGGGTGAGCAGGCCGTACAGTCATGGTCGTCATGGTCGGTTTGGTAACTTCTGCAGATTGCAATGGGTTGCGGCAAACCGCAGAAGTATACGTGGCTACCCGTTGATCTCGGCCCAGATCCCGACCATTTGCAAGTTCGGCGTGGTCACAAGCACCACACCCCCTCGTCTTGAAAGCGCCTTTGCATGGCCTGGTCCCGATGGCTTGTCCCTGGTTTGCTGGCGGGCTTGAGTGCGGCCTGCAGCAGCGTCAATCCCCACTTTGATGCCAGCCGGCCGCACCACCGGCCCAACGGCTTTCAAAACAACTACCTGGCCTTCGAGCCCAAGGGCCTGGGCGAGTTGCTGCGCTGGCAGTGGGATGCATGGCGCGCCGATCTGCCCCCGGCCCCAAAGCAGCCGGTGGCCACGGTGGCAACGGATCTGGGCTTTCTGCAAGCCAATGCCGGTGCCGGCGCCGCGATGCAGCCGGCCGTGACCTGGATCGGCCATGCCACCGCGCTGGTGCAGGCCGGTGGGCTGAATGTGCTGACCGATCCGATGTTCTCCGAGCGCGCCTCACCGCTGCAATTCATCGGCCCGCGCCGGGCCCAACCGCCGGGCGTAGCGCTGGCCCAATTGCCGCACATCGACGTGGTGCTGGTTTCGCACAACCACTACGACCACCTGGACCAGGCCAGTGTGGTGGCGCTCAACGCCCAGGCCGGTGGGCCGCCGCTGTTCATCGTGCCGCTGGGCTTGAAAGCCTGGCTGGCCGACCAGGGCATCCGCCACGCGGTGGAGCTGGACTGGTGGCAATCGCAACGCATCGGCCAGACCGAGATCGTGCTCACCCCCGTGCAGCATTGGTCTGGCCGCGGCCTGGGCGACCGGATGGCCACGCTGTGGGGCGGTTATGCGGTGCTCTCGCCGCGTTTCCACTGGTACTTCTCGGGGGATACCGGTTACTCGAAAGACTTTGCCGACATCCGGGCCCGTTTTGCCAGCCTGCAGCAAGACGGTGGTTTTGACCTGGCACTGCTGGCGGTGGGCGCTTACGAGCCGCGCTGGTTCATGGCCAGCCAGCACATCAACCCGGCCGAGGCGGTGCAGATCCACCGAGATCTGGGCGCACGGCGCTCGATGGGGGTGCATTGGGGCACGTTTGACCTGACCGACGAAGCACGCGACCAAGCGCCGCTTGACCTGGCTGCCGCCCGCCAGGCGCAAGGCGTGGCGGATGATGATTTTTTTGTGCTGGCGGTGGGCCAGACCCGCAAGCTACCACCGCGCTGAGCGGCGGCCGCTACCAGTGCGCCCAGTGCGCCGGCAGGCCGGGCACATCCACCCGAAGCTGCAGCACACAGCCGGCCAGCGGCTGTGCGGCAAGCTCATCCGCCGGGCGGTTCTCGCGGCCAGTGCTGATGTACAGCGTCTTCAGGTCCGGCCCGCCAAAACACGGCATCGTCGGGCAGCGCACCGGCAGCGGCAGCTCGGCCAGCAGCGCACCGTCCGGGGCAAAGCGCAGCAAGCGCTGGCCCTCGAACATCGCCACCCAATAGGCGCCCGCCGCGTCCACTGCGGCGCCGTCGGGCCGGCCGCCGTAGGCTGACAGCGGCTGGCCAGGCGCACGCAGCGCAAACTGCTGGAACACCCGGCGCCGCGACAGGCTGCCGCTGGCGCCGTCCACATCGAAGGCATAGACCGCATGGGCCTTGGTGTCGGCCCAGTACATCGTGCGGCCATCGGGGCTGAAGGCCAGGCCGTTGCTCACGGTGATGCCATCGGCCAGGCGCTGCACACCCCGCTGGTCGGCCCGGAACAGCGCAGCCTGGGGCAAGCGCTGGTCGTCAATGGTGCCGATCCAGAGCCGGCCCTGGGCATCAGCCTTGCCATCGTTGAAGCGCTGGCCGGCCGGGTTGTAAGGCGGCTCGGCGATGCGCTGGCGCTGGCCACTGGCTGGATCGAAGCGCCACAAACCATCGCGCATCGCCAGCAGCAGGCCGCCGTCCAGCCAGGGCACAACACAACTGGGTTCAAGCTCAAATTGCCAATGCTGGTGCCGGCCATCGGCCGGGTTGTAGCGGTTGAGGCGGTGGCCCGGGATGTCGCACCAATAGAGCACCTGCTCCACCGGATGCCACAACGGCGACTCGCCCAGCAGCGATGGTGCAATGCCGGGTAGCGCGGTGATCTGGCCCATGCCCCAGCCCTCTAAACAGCGGCCACTTCCAGCAGGAAGGACGCATCCAGCGTCTCGCCCGCCGCCAGGTTGCGCACGCCGTGCGTGACGGGCTCGGCCATGTGCAGCGCGTTGTTGACATGGCTGACCGGCTCGACACAGAAAAACGGCTTGTGCGCCGGCGTGTAGACCACCAGGTAGGGCAGCGAGGCGCTCAGTTTGAGTGATAGCTTTTCGTCGCGGATGCGCGCCGCGCCGCGCCAGCCTTCAAAACAATGGTCAAACGACAGATGCGCCACATCACCGTCGATGCCAGGCTGCGCCACCTTGCGGGTGGGCAGCTCGGTGCTGGCGTCGCTCTCCCAGCGGTCGGTCAGCTCGATGTGCAGCCGGCTGCGCGAGCGCTTGGGAAAGTACGGGTGCCAGCCCAGCCCCACCGGCTGCGCGCGCGCGTCGGTGTTGGTGAAGGCCAGGTGCAGTTGCAATGCGTCGGGCGTCAACACCAGGCGCTGGCGCAGCGTGAAGGCAAACGGCCAATCCGCATCTGCCGCATGCTGGTATTGCAACTCGGCCTGGCTGGCGCTGGCCGTCAACACCTGCCAGGCATGGGCCCAGGCCACGCCGTGCATCGAGTGCGGGCTGATGCTGGTGTTGGCAGCGGTGCTGTGATCCCGGCCCTGCCAGCGAAAGCGCCGGTGGCCCAGCCGGTTGCTGTACGGCGCCAGCACAAAACCACCCGATGGCCAGGCGCTGGCCAGCGCTGCCGGCTCAGCGCTGACCAGCACCGGCAAATCACCATGCCAGAGCCCGGCGATGGCAGCGCCCAGGTCAGGCCGCACGGCCAGCCGCAGCGGGCCGGCGCTGAGTTCAAGAACGGACGCCACGACAGGGGCGACAGCGGCATCAGCGGCAACATCAGCCGCAACATCAGCCGCAACAACAGCGGGAGCTTGGGAGGAGGTCATGGCGCCTTTGTTGGCGGGGTGGACAAAAGGATGCCGGCTGGGGATGGATCAGCCCAGCTCGACCTTGAGGTAGTGTGCGCCGGCAATCGGATTGAAGTAATACGGTGGAACCTCGACAAAGCCCAGCGATTCGTACAGCCCGCGCGCCGATTCCATGTCGTCCAGCGTGTCGAGCAGCATCGCCGAGTAGCCGGCCAGCACCGCACCGTCGATCAGCGCCTGGGCCAGTTGCCGGCCCAGGCCGTAGCGGCGAAACGCCGGCCGCACATACAGCCGTTTCATCTCGCAGGCGGTGGCAAAGTCCACATCGGGCAGCGGCCTGAAGGCACCGCAGCCGGCAAGCTGATCATCGACAAAGGCCAGCAGCAACATGCCTTGCGGCGCGGCGTAATCACCCGGCAGGCCGGCCAGCTCGGCATCGAAGTTCTGGAAACACAGGTCGATGCCCAGGTGCAGCGCGTAGTCCCGGAAAATCTGGCGCGTGGCGTCAAACAAGCCCGGGGTGTCGGGCGTGTGCAGGCGGATGGCGGGTGACGGCATCAGGGCGTTGGCAGTCTGCGAGGCAGTCTAGCAGGCGGTCCGGCGGGCGGTCTGGCAGGCGGTCTGGCGCAGGCCGATCCACAAGATGCCGATCAACAAAGGTCAGCCCAGGGTTCAGAATCAGACCCGCTGTCAACCCATGAACCCACGATGATCCCCTGGCACAACGCCCGGCGCCGCTTGTTGCAGTTGCTGCTGGCGGCCGCCGCCTTGCTGGTGCTGGCCGGCTGCGCCACACCCTTGCCCAGGCTGGACCGCACGGCGATCGAGTCCACCGCACTGCCGGGCGATGCCAGCACGCCGCTGGGCCGCATCGTGGCCGCCAGCACGCCCGAAAACCAGCACTCGGGCTTCAGGTTGATGCCGCTGGGGCCGTTTTCGTACGACACCCGGCTGCAGCTAACGCGGCTGGCCTCGGTGTCGCTGGACGTGCAGTACTACCACTTCGAGGGCGACGAGACCGGCCGCACGCTGCTGCGCGCACTGCGCGACGCGGCACTGCGTGGGGTGCGGGTGCGGCTGCTGATCGACGACCTGTACACCGGTGGCCTGGATGACTTGTTCCTGGGTTTTGCGGCCCACCCCAACATCCAGGTGCGGCTGTTCAACCCGTTTTGCTGCGCCCGTGGCAGCGGCCAGGCTGGCCGGTTTGCCGCGGCCATCGGCGACTGGCAGCGCGTCAACCACCGCATGCACAACAAGATGTTCATCGCCGACGGCGTGGCCGCGATCATCGGCGGGCGCAACATCGCCAACGAGTACTTCTTGCGCAGCGAGACCGACAACTTCATCGACCTGGATGCTTTTGCGGTGGGCCAGTTGATCGAGCCCCTGGCCGCGCTGTTTGACCGTTATTGGAACAGTGACCCGGTCTACCCGCTGCAAAGCGTGGCCCGCAGCTCGCTGGCACCCGCCGAGGCGATGGCGTATTTCGAGCGCATCACCAGCCCTGAGATGACACCCGCGCCGGCCGCCTTGCCCAGCAACGACATCCTGGGCTACGGCCCGCTGCGCGACGACCTGCAAGACGGCCGGCTGGGCCTGGTGTGGGGCGAGGCCTATGCCTTTGCAGACCACCCCGACAAGCCGTTTGAAGGCGCGGTGGGCGGCGACCTGCTGGAGACCAGCGTCACCTACAACATCATCGAGCCGATGATGAAGGCGCGCAGCGAGGTGGTGATCAGCTCCCCGTACTTTGTGCCCGGCACCAAGGGCATGGCCATGCTGCGCGAGCTGCGCCAGCGTGGCGTCAAGATCAGCGTGATGACCAACTCCCTGGCCGCCACCGACGAGCCGGTGGTGCACATCGGCTACAGCCGCTACCGCGAGGAGATGCTGCGCCTGGGCATTGAGCTGTACGAGGTCAGCGGCGCGCGCGTCAAGCGCAACATGCGCATGTTTCACTTTGGCGAAAGCCTGGGACGGCTGCATGCCAAGCTGCTGGTCATCGACCAGCAGGTGGTGTTCATCGGTTCGATGAATTTCGATCCCCGCTCGGCCACGATCAACACCGAGCTGGGATCAATCATCGACAGCAAGCCGCTGGCGCGTGAGCTGTCGCGGGTGATCGACCTGGACCGCCTGGAGAGTGCCTGGCGGGTGCGCCTGGCCGCATCGGGGCAAGGGCTGGAATGGCTGGGTGCCGACGCGGCCGGCGAGCAGCAGGTGCACAGCACCGAGCCCGATGCCACGCTGTGGACCCGGCTCAAGCTGTGGCTGCTGGCGCCGCTGGTGCCGGAGTCACTGCTTTGAGCGGGCCGCTGCCGGCGCTCAGCCGCGAAGCTTTTCTTGCGCTTCTTCCTCGGTCAGGCCTTTGAGCTGTTTGCAGGTGCCGTTGGGCACGTAGCGCCATTCGCGGTTGTCGAACGCCACCTTGGCCTGCCCGGCGCAGGTATGGCTGCCGTGGATGCTGGCGCAATCGTTCTGCCCGGCCTTGGCCACGCCAAAGCACTTTTCCTTGCCGGCGGGCTTTTCCATGGTCTGGGATTGGGCGGTGCCGGCCCACAGCGCCAGCGCGGCAATCAAGGAGGCTGAGATTTCAAGGCGGTGGTTCATGGTGTTGGGCTGCTGAGCAGCGTTGGGTTTACTGGCAGGTTGGCGCTGCAGCTCAGTTGGACTGGCGCGCAATCCACAGCGCCACGGTGCCGCACAGCGCGGCCAGCACCAGCGCCAGCAGCCGCGTGCGCATGTTATCGGCGGCGGCCGGCACATCACCCGCCAGCAGTTTGTCGCCGCGCAACATCGGCGTGACCAGGTTGCTGCCGCGCCAGCGGTAGAAGGCGATTGCCACCAGGTGCAGCGCCACCAGACCCAGCAGCAGCCACAGGCCAGCGCCCTTGTGCCAGGCGGTGGCCGCCAGGCCGGTGGCGTTGGCGACAAACCTGTTCAGCGGCCCGGTGGTGCTTATCTCGTCATCGGCCACCATGCCGGTGGCCACCTGCACGCACAACACCGCCAGCATCGCCAGCACCGATCCTGCGCCCAGCGGGTTGTGGCCCACCTCAAAGTGATCACCGGCCCGGTGTGGCCCGCGCAAGTAGCGCCATACGGTGGCCGGCCCACGCACAAAGCTGGCAAAACGCGACCAACGCCCGCCCACCAGGCCCCACAACACCCGAAAGCTCAGCAGTGTGAACACCAGCAAGCCCAGCCGCATGTGCCAGACCAGCGCATTGCCACCCACCTTGCCGGTGATCACCAGCCCGACGATGGCCAGCGCCAGCAGCCAATGAAATACGCGGGTGGGCAAGTCCCAAACCCGCACCGGGCGCAGCGCGGTGGCATCGAGGGTGGCATTGGCGGTGTTGTCCTGCGGCATGCGGCAGCACTTTCAAAAAGTGAGGGCTTGAATGCCCACGATAGCCCAACTTCTCCCAGCCGTGCCAGTGGCTGGGGCGGCTGGCTTGCGACATCGCCGGCCGCGCCGTGGAATAAACCGGTGCAGCAACCGTAGACTCCACGCTGCCTGTGTGCCCTGCCAGGCGCTCAACCCACTTTTCCGGAGGACCCGAATGAAACGAACGCTTGTGGCGTGTTTCGCCGTGATCGGTGCGCTGGCCAGCCTGCCGGCCGCCGCGCAGTTTCAAAAGCCCGAGGACGCGATCAAGTACCGCCAATCGGCGTACACGGTGATGTCCACCCACTTTGGTCGCATCGCCGGCATGGCCGCCGGCCGCATCCCGTTTGACGCCAAGGCGGCGGCCGACAATGCGGTGATCGTCTCCGAAATGTCAAAGCTGCCGTTCACCGCCTTTGCCGAGGGCACCGACAAGGGCCTGCCCAACCGGGCCAAACCCGAAATCTGGAAAGACGCCGCCAAGTTCAAGGCGGCCGGCGAGAAGATGCAGGGCGAGGTGGTGAAGCTGGACGCCGCAGCCAAGGGTGGCAGCCTGGATGCGATCAAAACCGCCGTGGGCGCGGTGGGGGCTAGCTGCAAGGCCTGCCACGACGACTTCCGGGCCGAGAAGTACAGCAGCAACTGAAGCGCGGTGGGCGCGGCTTGGCGCCGACGCCCTGCAGGTCATGGCCGACTTCTTTTGGTAGACACCCACCTGCGCTGCGCGCAGATGAGTGCCCCCCGAGAACCGCGCGCCGCTACGCGGGCTGGGCAACGCCCAGCACGACCCTTCGGGTCTTCGCGCTCTTCTTCTCGATCTTGGTGACGATGACGGGGCCGACGTCGGCGGTGTTGGCCACGTGGGTGCCGCCGCAGGGCTGCAGGTCGAGGCCGTCAACATCTATCAAGCGCACCCGTCCCTGGCCGCGCGGCGGCTGGACGCT
>JANOBL010000053.1:0-2885 GCA_031411635.1 Betaproteobacteria bacterium | reverse complement strand
CTATTTCTGGTACTTCAAAAACCCCGCGGGTGCGCTGTGCGAGTACTACGCCGATGAAGACCAGTTGACGGCTGAGTGGTTGCCGCGCGACTTCGAGCCCGGCCCCACGGTTTTTGCCGAATGGGCCGTGGCCGGTGGGCTGGACGGCCACACCCGGCGCCAGAAAAACGCCGCCGGGCCAACGCCATCGGCTAAGTTCCTGACGGAGAAGCCGTGATGCGCAGGCGCTGGTTGTTCGTTATGGTTTGGCTGGCAGGCTTCAGTGGCGGCGCCTTGGCGCAAGCCCCGTCGCCGCTGGTGCAAGGGCCGTGGAAGCTGGTCGCACCGTTTCCGCCCGGCGGCCCGGTCGATGTGCTGGCCCGGCTGCTGGCCACCGGGCTGCAAGAGCGTCATGGCCAGTCGGCCATCGTCGACAACAAGCCCGGCGCGGCCGGCAACCTGGGCATCGAGGCGGTCAAGCGCGCCGCCCCCGACGGCAAGACGCTGCTGGTGGTGCCGGCCGGCAACCTGACGATCAACCCGACGCTGCTGCCCAACCTGCCGTACCAGGTGCAAAACGATTTTGCCCCGGTGGCGATGCTGGCCAAGGCGCCCAATGTGCTGGTGGCCAACCCGGCGCTGCCGGCGCGCAATGTGGCTGAGTTGCTGGCACTGGCCAAGGCCCAGCCCGGCAAGCTGGCGTTTGCCTCACCCGGCATCGGCAGCGGCCTGCACCTGGCCGGTGAGCTGTTCCAGTTGCAGACCGGCACCGACTTGCTGCATGTGCCGTACAAAGGCACGGGCCAGGCCTTGACCGATGTGCTGGGCAATAGCGTGCCGCTGATGTTTTCCAACCTGCCCGGCGTGCTGGCGCAGATCAAGAGCGGCAAGCTGCGCGCGCTGGGTATCACCGACAGCGCCCGCTCGGCCGCCGCGCCCGACATCCCCACGCTGGCCGAGCAGGGCGTTGCCGGCGTGCTTGTCACCTCCTGGTATGCGCTGCTGGCGCCGGCCGGCACGCCCGCGGCGCTGGTGTCGGCATTAGCCGGTGAGGTCAATGCCCAGCTTGCCCAGCCGGCCACCCGCGAGGCGCTGGCCACCCAGGGCCTGGTGCTGTGGACGCTGAGCCCCGAGCAGTTGGACGCCCATATCCGGCGTGAGACGGCGCAGTGGGCCACCATCATCAAAAACCGCAAGATCACCGCGGAATGAACATGGCCCAAGCCGAACCCCAAGCCCCCGCAAGCAACAGCGGCCTGGTGATGCTCACGCTGGTGTTGAGCCACCACCCCGGCCTGGTGCTGGACGATGTGCAAACCAGGCTGAAAGCCAGCGGCTGGTGGCAGCATTTCCCGCCGCCGGGCGTGCGCATCGTGTCGTGGACGGTGGCGATGGGCCTGGGCCAGATCGCCACGTTTGAGTTGCCGCCGCACCTGCTGCCAGCGCTGAACCTGGAACTGGAACGCCGCGGCTGGGGTGTTTTTTCCACCGCCTGTTATCCCACCTATGACTTTGTGCCGGTGCGCCAGCGCATCCAACACCGTGTAGCCGAAGGAGGCCAATGATGACGACTGAACGATTGATGGACCGCTACCTGGACCCGCACCAGGCGCGCGAGCGTGAACCCACACAGTTTGAAAGCCTGCTTGGCGACGCGCTGGAGCGCGCCTTCGGCAGCGGCCTGCACGACCTGCCCGGCCTGGTGCACGCACTGAACCGCACCGGTCCCAATGCCCCTGATGGCCAGGCCTGGACCGAAGCCAGCTTTACCTCCCTGATGGCCCGCTTGGGCCGCTGAACGGAACGGAGTACAGCGATGAGCATTGCCAAAATCCCCACCGAGCCCGATGCGCTGCTGGCGATCGGCCTGAAAAACCTGTGGTACCCGATCTGCCCGTCGCACTTGATCGCCGAGCAGCCAGTGTCGATGCGCCGGCTGGGCATCAAGCTGGCGCTGTGGCGTGACAGCGCCGGCAAGCTGCAAGCGCTGGAAGACCATTGCCCGCACCGCGGCGCGCCGCTGTCGCGCGGTGTGGCGATGGGCGACCGCATCGCCTGCCCGTACCACGGCGTGCAGGTGCGGGGTGACGGCACGGTGATGATGGTGCCGGGCAGCCCGGGCTGCCGCATGGAGGGGCTGAACTGCGTGCGCAGCTTCCATGTGCAAGAGCGGCACGGCGCGGTGTGGCTGTACAACAGCCATCAAAACCTGGCCGAGCCGCCACCGCTGCGCCTGCCCGAGGAATTGGAAGGCGACGAGTACGCCCACTTCCTCTGCTACACCGAATGGCGCGGCGATTACCGCTATGTGCTGGACAACGTGGTCGACCCGATGCACGGCACGTTTCTGCACAAACAAAGCCACTCGATGGCCGAGGGCGACGCCACCGCCAAGTTCCGCATCCGCGAGACCGGCGACGGTTTTGTCTTCGAGAAAGAAGGCCAGCGCGATGTCAACTTCGACTGGACCGAATGGGCCGACACCGGCACCCACTGGATGCGGCTGGAGATCCCCTACCCCAAGACCGGTGGGCCGGGCGGCAACTTCATCATCATCGGCAGCTACACGCCGATCACGCCCGAGCTGTCGGCCGTCTTCCACTGGCGCTGCCGCAAAGTGGACGGCTGGCAGCGCGACACCTGGCGCTTCTTGTACAAGAACCGCCTGGAAGCCCGCCACTGGGCGGTGCTGGAACAAGACCGGGTGATGATGGAAGACATGGAAGCCGACGCCAACCAGCGTGAAATGCTGTACCAGCACGACATGGGCATCGTGCGCCTGCGCCGCCACATGCGCGGCCTGGCCACCCGCCAGATCGCCGAATTGACGGCCGCGCCGGCCAAGGCCTGAGCCATGGCTGCTGTGCAGCGCATCACCAGCCCGGCGCTGCCCGAGCCGGCCAGCG
>JANOBL010000052.1:0-2344 GCA_031411635.1 Betaproteobacteria bacterium | reverse complement strand
GTCCACTTCGTGAAACACCACCCGTGGCCGGCTGACGGCCAGCTCATAGCCCTCGCGGCGCATGTTTTCCAGCAGGATGGTCAGGTGCAGTTCGCCCCGGCCCGACACCTCGAAGATGCCGTCTTCATCGGTGTCTTTGACCTTCAGTGCCACATTGCTCTGCAGCTCACGGTCGAGCCGGTCGCGCAATTGGCGGCTGGTGACAAACTTGCCTTCACGCCCGGCCAGCGGGCTGTTGTTGACACAGAAGTTCATCGTCAACGTGGGCTCGTCCACCAGAAGCATCGGCAGCGGTTGTGGGTTCTCGATGTCGGTCAAGGTGACACCGATGCCGATGCCTTCGATGCCGTTGATCAGCACGATGTCGCCCGGGCCGGCCTCGGTGGCCTGCTGGCGCATCAGGCCCTCAAACTTCAGCACCTGGTTGACACGCGCCTTGATCGGCGTGCTGTCAATGCCGGCATACACCGCCACGTCCTGCATCGGGCGCAGCGTGCCCTGGTTGATGCGGCCAATGCCGATGCGGCCGACAAAGGTGGAGTAGTCCAGCGAGCAGATCTGCAATTGCAGCGGCGCGTCGGGCGAGCCCTCGTGCGGCGGCACGTACTGCAGCACCGCGTCGAACATCGGCGCCAGATCGGTGCCCACCACACCCGATTCCATCGTCGCCCAGCCGTTCAGGCCCGAGGCATAGATCACCGGAAAATCGAGCTGGTCTTCAGTGGCGCCCAGCTTGTCGAACAGGTCAAACGTGGCGTTGATCACATAGTCGCAGCGTGCGCCGGGCCGGTCCACCTTGTTCACGACGACGATCGGCTTCAAGCCCAGCGCCAAGGCCTTTTTGGTGACGAAGCGGGTCTGCGGCATCGGGCCTTCCACCGCATCCACCAACAGCAGCACGCTGTCCACCATCGACAGCACACGCTCCACCTCGCCGCCAAAGTCGGCATGGCCGGGGGTGTCGACGATGTTGATGTGGTTGTCTTTCCACTTCACCGCGCAGTTTTTGGCCAGGATCGTGATGCCACGCTCACGCTCCAGGTCGTTGCTGTCCATCACCCGCTCGGCCACTTTTTCGTTCTCGCGGAAGGTGCCGCTCTGGCGGAGCATCTGGTCCACCAGCGTGGTCTTGCCATGGTCGACGTGCGCGATGATGGCGATGTTGCGAATCAGTTGAGTCATGGTGGGTCTTTGGGATAAATCGGGTCAGGCGGCGGCCAGGGACAGCGCTGCGGGAATCAGGGTTTGCCGGGCCTGCTGCACTTCGGCGGGGCTGAGCAAACGGTCGGCAATCAGCTCACCGGCTGTGATGTGGGCGCTGCCGAGAAACGCACCCGGCTCGGGGCCGTAGACTTTCAGCGCCGGGGCATCGGCTTGCTGCACACGCCGGCGCAGGCCGGTCAAAAAGCGGCCGGCTTCATGGTCTGCCAGCGCCAGGCTGGGCCAATCGGCCAGCAGCGCATCCACCGGTTGCAGGCATGCCAGGCGCTGGGTTTCGTCCATCGCTTCCAGCGCCGCCAGGCTCACCGCTTGCACCAGTGCCAGCGGCCCGCTGCCGGTGCGGCGCAGCGCGGCCAGGTGGGCACCGCAGCCCAGCGCCTCGCCGATGTCCTCGGCCAGCGTGCGGATGTAGGTGCCTTTGCTGCAACGCACGGTGATCACCAGCGCCGTATCCTGCCAGTCGATGATGTCGATGGCATGAATGATCACGTTGCGCGCCACCCGTTCGACTTCGATCCCGGCGCGGGCGTATTCGTACAACGGCTTGCCGTCTTTTTTCAGCGCCGAGTGCATCGGCGGGATCTGCGCAATCGGACCCACAAACCGGGCGATCACCGCATCAATCATCGGCCTGTCCACCTGCACCGGCCGCTGTTGCAGCAGTTCACCTTCCAGATCGCCGGAGCTCATGCGCTGGCCCAGGCGCAAGGTGGCGCGGTAGGCCTTGTCGGCATCCAGGCTGACCTGGCTGAACTTGGTGGCGGCGCCAAAACACAGCGGCAGCAAGCCGGTGGCCAAGGGATCGAGCGTGCCGGTGTGGCCGGCTTTTTCTGCGCGCAGCAGCCACTTGGCTTTCTGCAGCGCATCGTTGCTGGTCCAACCCAAGGGCTTGTCGAGCAACAGCACACCGTGCACGGCACGGCGCACCTGGCGGGGGCGGGCAGCGCGGTTGGCCCGCGCGGAACACCCGTGGGTCACAGGTTGATGGATTGGCAACTTCAGGTAAATTGTCCGCGACGGGGCACATCACCAGCCCACCCTGGAGACTTGATCCATGCTTCCAAGAGAACGACTCGATTTCTCACCCATCACCGAGCGTGCGCCGCTGATTCTGCCGGACGGT
>JANOBL010000051.1:0-3372 GCA_031411635.1 Betaproteobacteria bacterium | reverse complement strand
TTGAAGCCGCTGCCCGCCAGCCCGAACTGATGGGCGAGCTGCAGACCAAGATGTTCCTGCTGGCCGGCCTGATCGACGCGGCCTTCATCATCGGCACCGGTATCGCGCTGTGGTTTGCCACCGCCAACCCGTTCCTGGGCCAGATCGCTGCTGCCGTGGCAGCCGCTGGCGGCGCCAAGTAAGCCTAGCCGGCTGCGAGGCACTCCTGGGTGTCGCCAGGGCACGCTTTTGGCGCTGTCCTGGCCACCTTTTCCGTCACCGTGATTGAGGCAACAAAGTGAGCATCAACGGTACCCTCATCGCCCAGATGATCGTGTTCCTGATCCTGGTCTGGTTCACGATGCGATTCGTCTGGCCACCGATCACCGCCGCACTCGATGAGCGCGCGAAGAAGATCGCCGACGGCCTGTCGGCTGCCGACAAGGCCAAGGCCGACCTGGCCGCAGCCAACCAGCGGGTTGAGCAGCAATTGTCCGCGGCCCGCAACGACGCCGCAAAACGCCTGGCCGATGCCGAGCGCCTGGGCCAGCAACTGATCGAAGAAGCCAAGAGCCGGGCCACCGACGAAGGCGCCAAGATCATCGCCGCCGCCAAGGCCGAGGCCGAACAAGAATCGGTCAAGGCGCGCGAGGCACTGCGTGAGCAAGTGGCAGGCTTGGCCGTCAAAGGCGCCGAGGCGATCCTGCGGCGTGAGGTCAACGCCGGTGTGCATGCCGAGCTGTTGGGCCGCCTGCAGGCGGAACTCTGACCATGGCCGAACTCGCCACCATCGCACGGCCCTATGCCGAGGCTTTGTACAAGGCAGCAGCAGGCCAGGGCGCCGGTCTGGTCGATCCGCTCAGCACATTGGCGGCGGTTGCCGGCAACGCGCAATTGCGCCAGTTTGCCGACAGCCCCAAGGCGCTCGGTTCGCAGGTCCTGGGGGTGCTCACCGGCGCCGCAGGTTTTGGACAGGACACGGCACTTGATCCCAAGATCAGCAACCTGCTGGGCGCGGTGATCGACAATGGCCGCCTGGCCGCGTTGCCCGAGATCGCACTGCAGTTCAAGGCCTTGGTCAATGCGCAAACGGGCACGTCAGACGCCATCGTCTACAGCGCTTTTGCGATCGACGATACGGCTTTGGCCGGCGTGGTGACAGCGCTTGAAAAGCGTTTTGGCCGCAAGCTCAATGCCCGCGTCGTCATTGATGCCGAGTTGATCGGTGGCATCCGCGTGGTGGTGGGCGACGAAGTGCTCGACACCTCGGTCAAGGCCCGTCTCGAACAAATGAAAGTCGCGCTGACGGCGTGATCGCCGCGGGCCGCCGGCCCGGCAAGCGAAACGTTGGCAACGAGGCCCCAAGGAGAAAGCAATGCAACTCAATCCCGCAGAGATTTCCGAACTCATCAAGAGCCGCATCGAGGGTCTTGGTGCGTCGGTCGACATCAAGAACCAGGGCACCGTGGTGTCCGTCACCGACGGCATCGTGCGTGTGCACGGCTTGTCCGACGTGATGGCCGGCGAGATGCTGGAGTTTCCGCCCACCGCCAGCGGCGCGGCCACCTACGGCCTGGCGCTGAACCTGGAGCGCGACTCGGTGGGCGCGGTGATTCTGGGCGAGTACGAGCACATCTCCGAAGGGGATGTGGTCAAGTGCACCGGCCGCATTCTGGAAGTGCCGGTCGGCCCCGAGTTGATCGGCCGCGTCGTCAACGCGCTGGGCGCGCCGATCGACGGCAAGGGTCCGATCAACGCCAAGATGACCGACGTGATCGAGAAGGTGGCGCCGGGCGTGATCGCGCGTCAAAGCGTTAGCCAGCCGGTGCAGACCGGCTTGAAATCCATCGACTCGATGGTGCCGGTGGGCCGTGGCCAGCGCGAGTTGATCATCGGCGATCGCCAGACCGGCAAGACCGCGGTGGCGATCGACGCGATCATCAACCAGAAGGGTCAGAACATGACCTGCGTCTACGTTGCGATCGGACAGAAAGCCTCGTCGGTGAAAAACGTGGTGCGTGCGCTGGAAGCCAACGGTGCGATGGACTACACCATCGTTGTTGCGGCCACTGCGTCGGAATCGGCGGCGATGCAATACGTCTCGGCCTATTCGGGCTGCACGATGGGCGAGTACTTCCGCGACCGGGGGCAAGACGCGCTGATTGTTTATGACGATTTGTCCAAGCAAGCTGTGGCGTATCGCCAGGTCTCGCTGCTGCTGCGCCGCCCGCCAGGCCGCGAGGCTTTCCCCGGCGACGTGTTTTATCTGCACAGCCGTCTGCTGGAGCGTGCTGCGCGGGTGAATGCCGACTACGTCGAGAAGTTCACCAAGGGTGAGGTGAAAGGCAAGACCGGCTCATTGACCGCATTGCCGATCATCGAGACCCAAGCCGGTGACGTTTCTGCATTTGTGCCCACCAACGTGATCTCGATCACCGACGGACAGATCTTTCTGGAAACCTCGCTGTTCAACAGCGGCATCCGGCCCGCGATCAACGCCGGTATCTCGGTGTCACGGGTGGGCGGTGCGGCGCAGACCAAGCTGATCAAAGGCTTGTCCGGCGGCATCCGCACCGACCTGGCGCAGTACCGCGAGCTGGCTGCGTTTGCGCAGTTTGCGTCTGATCTTGACGAGGCCACCCGCAAGCAGTTGGACCGTGGCGCCCGGGTGACCGAGTTGCTCAAGCAGGCCCAGTACTCGCCGCAATCGATCAGCCTGATGGGTGCCACCTTGTTTGCAGTCAACAAGGGTTTCATGGACAACGTCGAGGTCAAGAAGATCCTGGCGTTTGAACATGGCTTGCACCAGCATTTGAAGAGCAGCCATGCCGCGCTGCTGGCCAAGCTGGAAAACGACAAGGCCATGGACAAGGGCGCGGAAGAAGAAATGACCGCCGCGATCACCGCGTTCAAGAAGTCCTTCGCCTGAACATGGCCCACCCCCGAAGCGCCTTCGGCGCCTCCCCCTCAAGGGGGCGACGCCAGCGGCCCGGCCTAGCCGGTTCCGCGGCGTCTGCTTGATAGGAGTGCCTCATGGCAGTCGGTAAAGAGATACGCGGCAAGATCAAGAGCTTCGAAAACACGAAGAAGATCACCAAGGCCATGGAGATGGTTTCGGCCGCCAAGATGCGCCGGGCGCAAGACCGCATGCGTGCGGCCCGGCCGTATGCAGACAAGATCCGCAACATCACGGCCAACCTGTCGCAGGCCAACCCCGAGTACCAGAGCGCCTACATGCGCAAAGGGGCCACGTCCAAGGTCACCGGTTTCATCGTCGTGACGGCCGACAAGGGCTTGTGCGGTGGTTTGAACACCAACATCCTGCGCGCAGTCACCACCAAGCTGCGTGATGTGCAGACGGCCGGTGGCACGGCGCAGGCGGTGGCCATTGGC
>JANOBL010000050.1:0-4809 GCA_031411635.1 Betaproteobacteria bacterium | reverse complement strand
TGGCGTTGACCATGCAGCGGATGCCCGAGACATAGCCGATGCCACCGATCACGCCGCCGCCCGGCACGGTCTTGTCAGGGTCGTGCACATCCAGGCCGTAGCCGGCCAAGGTGCACAGCTCCAGCCAGGGCGCGCCGGGGTCGAGCAGCAGCGCCAGGCGCTCACGCGGTAACAGCTGGCCGCGCGCCTCGAAGCGCTTGCGTGACAGATTGCTGGTGGCCACCGCGCGCGCCTCTGCGCTGCGCAGCCTTTCGATCAGCGCCAGCATGCCGCTGCGGTTGCTGGCGAAGGCCTCGCTGCCGGGGGCAATGGTGGATTCGATGATGGCCATGTGTCATATCCCCAATTGGCGCGCGGCCAGGTCTTTCATGATTTCCTCAGAGCCACCGCCGATCATCATCACCTTGACCTCGCGGTAGATGCGCTCACTCCGGGTGCCGCGCACAAAGCCCATGCCGCCCAGGATTTGCACCGCTGCATCGGCGCAAAACTGCATGCACTGGGTGGCCTGCACCTTGGCCAGGGCGATGCGGGCCACCCGTTGGCCGGGGTCACCGTGCTGGTGCTGCTGGGCCCAGGCCAGGTCGTAGATGTGGCAGCGCGCCACGTCGATGGCGCGCAGCATGTCCATCAGCTTGTGGCGTATCACCTGGCGTTGTGACAGCGGCGCACCGAAGGTGGACCGCTGCCGCGCCCAGTCCAGCGCCTCGTCAAAACACACTTGCGCACAGGCCACCGCCTGCGCCGCCATGCCCAGGCGCTCGCTATTGAAGTTGGTCATGAAGGTCTTGAAGCCCTTGTGCTCTTCGCCGATCAGGTTGGCCACCGGCACCCGGCAGTTGTCGAAGCGCAGATGCGCGGTGTCGCTGGCCCACCAGCCCATCTTGTCGAGTTTTGTACGTGTCAGGCCCGGTGTATCGCCCTCGATCAGCAGCGCCGAGATGCCACCCGCGCCTTTGTTGGCCGGGTCAGTGCGCACAGCCACAGTGAAAAAATCTGCCCGCATGCCCGAGGTGATGAACACTTTTTCGCCTATCGCCGCCGCCTTTTTGTACAGCTCACGCGGAAAGCCCCCGGCCTCGTCCCAGGCCGTGGCAAACGGCGTGATTTCACGCGCCACCCAGGCCCGCAGCAGGTCGCGAAACTGCTGGTGTTCGGGCGTGAAGTAATGCGGTGCGGGGGGTGCGTCCAGCAGGCTCATGGTGGGGTGTCCGGGCTGCATCATCTTCGGCCGCGCGGCCCGGGCTGTCTTGCGCCCATTGGCTGGGTTTGGCTGGGCCAGGGCCGGTAGGTGGCACCGGGTTATCGTCGGCATTCCCAGCCACCCCACGCCGAAGGCCCGCCCGATGACCGTCACCGAAGCCCTGAACAGCCGCCTGTCGGTGCGCGATTTCCTGCCCACCCCCGTGCCGGCGCACTTGATCCGCCAGGTGCTGGCCACCGCCTCGCGCGCGCCGTCGGGTGGCAATGTGCAGCCCTGGCAGATCGACGTGGTGGCCGGCGAGCGGCTGGACGCGCTCAAAACCATCATGGCCAAACGGCTGGCCGAGGTGGCCGCCGGCGACCGCAGCGAGCTGCCCGAGTACGACATCTACCCAAAAGAGCTGGTGGCCCCGTACCGCGACTACCGCTTCGAGCTGGGCGAGGCGATGTACGCCACCTTGGGCATCCCACGTGAGGACAAGGCGGCGCGACTGCGCTGGTTTGCGCGCAACTTTCAGTTTTTTGGCGCGCCGATGGCGCTGTTCTGCACGGTGGACCGGCGCATGGGCCCGCCGCAGTGGAGCGACCTGGGCATGTTTTTGCAATCGGTGATGTTGCTGCTGCGCGAGGCCGGGCTGGACAGTTGCCCGCAGGAATGCTGGGCGGTGTACCCGCGCACCATCGGCGCCTTCATCGCCATGCCGGCCGAGCGTTTGCTGTTTTGCGGCATGGCGATCGGCCACCGCAACCCCGAGCACCCGGTGAATGCGCTGGCGTCAAAGCGTGCTGCGGTGGACAGCTTCACCCGGTTTCACGGGGTTTGACGCCGCGCCTGGCAGCGCGGACCGGGCACCAGAAGGCATACTGAACGTCTACGTGTCATGGACGGGTTTTATGGCTGACAGTCAGACCTTCACCCACCAGAACTACGAGCTGGTATGCAGCGCCCGGCCGGTGGACAGCGGCATGTTTGCACCCGGCCTGGTGATCACCAAGCAGATCTGGCCCACCCGGCCCCGCGAGATCGCCGTGCAGCGCGGCCCGCACGCCACCCCGCAATTGGCGATAGCGGCGGCGCATGCGCAGGGCATCGAGTGGGTGTTGCATTACGGTTGAGGCCACGCCAAACCGCTCAACAGGCCTTCGGTGAGGCTGCTTGTCGTTGTACGCCATTTGTACTAACATCTGCGTGTATTGACAAGGAACCCCCATGCCCGCCGCCACCCGTACCGCCCGCCTGGGCCTGCGCACCACGCCCAGCCAAGAGGCGGTGCTGCGCCGCGCCGCCGAGGTGTCGCGCAAGTCGATGACCGACTTCATCCTTGACAGTGCCTGCCTGGCCGCCGAGCAAACGCTGCTGGACCAGCGCTTGTTTCTGTTGACCGGCCAGCAGTCGCAAACCCTGCTTGATTTGCTGGACCGGCCTGCACAGCACAATGCCGGCCTGCAGGATTTGTTTGCCCGTCGCCCACCCTGGGCCGCGTGATGCCAGGCGCGCCGCAGGCGCTGGCCGCACACCATGCACTGGACGGTTTTGACTGCGGCAAGCCCGCGCTGAACGACTGGCTGCTGCGCCACGCCAGGCAGGCCCAATCCAGCGGCTCGGCAAAAACCTGGGTGCTTGTCGACGGCGATCGGGTCACCGGCTATTTCAGCCTGACGGTAGGCCAGGCCGACACCCTGGAAGCCCCCGAGCGTTTCCGCAAAGGCATGGGTGGCTACCCGATTCCGGTGGTCATCCTGGCCAGGCTGGCGGTATCGCTGCAAGACCAGGGCAAAAACATCGGCGTCGGCATGCTGCAAGAGGCGATACGGCGCACCGTGGCCATCGCCGATCAAGCCGGTGTGCGGGCTTTGTTGACGCATCCGATCGACGACGACGCTGCGCGCTTTTACCAGCGCTTCGGCTTTGAGGCCTCGCCGATGCGTGAGCAACAACTGCTGCTGTTGCTCAAGGATGCCCGCCGGTTGTTGGCATCGTTGCCGCCAGGCGCCTGATCTCCCACCTCAACCCCGCTGCTTTTGCAGCCGCCGGCGCATACGCCGCGCCGCCGGCACCCAGCCCAGGCGCGCCCAGCGCTGCCAGCTCAGCAGCCCGCGCACCCACTCGTCGGCGGCGTAGGCGATGAACACGCCCCACAGGCCCAGGCCCCAATAACTGCCCAGCCACCAGCTTCCAACGCCCAGCACCAAGACAAACGACGTCGCACCGGCCACCAGCGGGAAACGCGCATCGCCAGTGGCGCGCAGCGCATTGATCAGCACCAGGTTGAAGGTGCGGCCGGTCTCCAGCACCAGGGTCAGCCACAGCAGCCGGCCGCCCATCTGAATGATCTGCTCATCGTGGGTAAACCAGCCCAGCAGCACTGGCCCGCACAGCGCCGCCAGCGTGGCAGCGGCCAGGCTCACCGCCAGGCCACGGGCCAAGGATCGCCGCACCAGGCCATGTGCCGCGTGCAGCCGGCCAGCACCCACCAAATGGCCGACGACGATCTCGGCCGACAAACCGGTGACCACGCCAAACAGCATCACCAGGTTGATGATCTGCATCACATAGGCGTGGGTGGCCAAGGCCAGCGTGCCCATCTGGCCTACCACCGAGATGCTGAATACAAAGCCCAGCCGCCAGGCGATGTTCTCGGCCGCGCTGGGCAGGCCGATGTGCAGCACCGGGCGCAGCCTGTGGCGCCGCCAGCGCCACCAATCGGCACGCTGCGGCACCAGGCCCAGCTTGTTGCGGCAAGCGATCAGCAGCAAAACCAGGCCCAGCGCACGGCTGACCAGCAGCGCAATCGCAAACCCGGGCAGGCCCCAGCCGGGCCAGTGGCCCAGGCCGTTCATCGCCGGCAACACCAGCAGCAACAGCGTGGTCTGCATCAGCACATTGGCCACCAGGGTGGGCCGGGGCTGCAAATGCGCACGCAGCACGCTGGCCAAGGTGGTGTTCCAGGCATCCAGCAGCATCGCCAAGGCCAGCCAGCGCAGCAGCGGCTCGGCCAGCGGCATCACTTCCACTGGGGCGTTCATCAGGCGCAGCAGCGGTGCGGCACCGGCCGCCGTCAGCAACATGCTGGCGCCGCCTATCCAGGTGCTGGCACCCAGCGTGGCGCGGGCGCTGCGGTCGGCCTCGTCGGGCCGGCCTGCGCCCAGCGCCTGCGACACCACCACGCTGACCCCCGCACCAACGATGCGGAAAAACACAAACAGCATCGCCGCCAACTGGTTGCACAGCGCAAACGCCGCACCGCTGGCATCGCCCAGCCGGGCCGCCAGCACGGTGCCCACCAGGCCCATTGCAATGCCCAGCAACAGCTCGGCAAACAGCGGGCCGGCCAGCGGCAGCAGGCGCGGTGGTGGTGGCGCTGCCTGGCTGCCGGGCCCCGACATCAAGCGCGCTGCTGGCGCCGCAACACCGCCTCGCGCAACAGCGGCAGCCGGTCGTTGCCAAAGTACATGTCGTCGCCGCCCACAAACATCGTCGGCGAGCCAAAGCCACCCCGCGTTATCACCTCGTCGGTATTGGCCTTCAACTGGGCCTTGACCTCGGGCGTGCTGATGGCGCGCAGCAGCGTGGCGGCATCAATGCCCAGCGGCGGGCACAGCGCG
>JANOBL010000049.1:0-7245 GCA_031411635.1 Betaproteobacteria bacterium | reverse complement strand
TGCGGGCTTCGGCATCGTTGCCCAGGCCACCCGGCGCTGGGTTGTTTGCCGGCAGCGCGGCCGCCGCCGGCCCAGGCTCGGCCGGTGCTGCTTCTTCCAGCACCACCAGATACTGCGTGGCGGGCGGCGGCGCGGGGCGGTCGTCATCGGGGCTGGCTGCGGCCAGCCGGCTGGGCACCGGGCACACACGCAGGTTGACGGGGCTGTGGTGGCCATTGGTCTTGACGTCGATGCGCTGGGCCTGCGCCACTTGCTGGGTGGCCACCGCCCGGTGCAGCGCCGACGCCAGCGCCGGCCGCAGCCCGTCGCGCGCCATTTTCAGGATGTTGGGGGTGCCCACCTCGCCGGGGGCCGGCTCCAGAAACAGGCCACTGCGCCCGTGCTGGTACAGCATGTCGCCATGCTCGTTGACCAGGGCGCCGGCAGGGGCCAACTGCAGCAGCAGGGCCTGCTCGGTGATCTCGCGCAGCGACGGTTTGTCGCGCACCACCGGGTGCCGCAGCACCGCGCGCTGGCCGGCCAGCTCCAGCGCACTGGCGGTCGGCAAAAAACGCCCCGGCGCAGCACGCTGCTGGCCCGCAAAGTCCGCTTGCCGCTGGTACAGCTTGGCCTTGCGGTCCAGCACGCCAAACAGCGATTCAAACTCGCCCACGCCCTCGGAAGTGCCCAAAAACAGCAGGCCCTCGGGCTTGAGCGCGTAGTGGAACATCGGGATCAGTTTTTTCTGCAGCGCCGCACCCATGTAGATCATCAGGTTGCGGCAACTGATCAGGTCCATCCGGGAAAACGGTGGATCCTTGATCACATCCTGCACGGAGAACACCAGCAAATCCCGGATGCCCTTGTGGATGCGGTAGGCGCTGCCGTTGGCCTCGGGCGTGAAAAAGCGCGCCAGCCGCTCGGCCGACATATCGGCGGCAATGCTGGCCGGGTACAGCCCCGCCCGCGCGGTGGCGACGGCCAGGTTGTCGATGTCGGTGGCAAACACCTGCACCGTGTAGCTGGCTTTCAGCGCCTCCATGCGCTCGACCAGCAGGATGGCGATCGAATACGCCTCCTCGCCAGTGGAGCAGCCGGCGGTCCAGACCCGCACCGCCGCGCCGGCCGGCTTGCCGTCAAACAACTGCGCAATGGCGCGGCCCTCCAGCACCTCGAAGGCCTCGGGATCGCGGAAAAAGTTGGTGACGCCTATCAACAAGTCGCGGAACAGCGCCTCCACCTCGGTGGCGGTTTGCTGCAGGTATTGCACATAGCCATCGACGCTGTTGATCTGGTGCACCGCCATGCGGCGCTCGATCCGGCGGTGGATGGTGCTGGGCTTGTACTGCGAAAAATCACGCCCGGTCTGGGCCCGCAGCAGCACGAAGATCTTTTTCATCGCGTTGTCGGCGCGGGCTGCCGGCAGCGTGGCCGGCAGGCGCGGGTTGGCGTAGGCATGCAGCGCAAAGGCGATCAACTGGGCCGGCATCTCGGCTGGCGGCAACTCGTAGTCCACCAGCCCGGTGGCGATGGCGCTGCTCGGCATGCCGTCAAACTCGGTGGACGCGGTGTTTTGCGCCATCACCATGCCGCCCCCGCCCTTGATCGCGCGCACACCCAGGGTGCCGTCGCTGCCGGTGCCCGACAGCACGATGCCGATTGCCCGCTCATGCTGATCGGCCGCCAGCGAGCGGAAGAAAAAGTCGATCGGCAGCCGCTGGCCGCGTGGCGCGGCCGGCGCCAGCAATTGCAGCGCGCCGTTCAAAAACGCCATGTCGCAATTGGGCGGGATGATGTAGGCGCAATTGATCTGCACCACCATGCCGTCTTCCACCTCGAACACCTGCATCCGGGTGCAGCGCCGGATCAGGTCGGCCAGCATGCTTTTGTGGTCGGGCGCCAGGTGCTGCACCAGCACAAAGGCCATGCCCGGGTCGGTGGCGGTGGGCATGCCCGAGAAAAACGCCTCAAACGCGGCCAGGCCGCCGGCCGACGCACCGATGCCGACAACCGGAAAACGGGCCGGCGTCGGGTCTGCCGGGTGAGGAACTGGGGCACTTGACACGGTCTTCTCCGGTGCCGACGGTTCGGGGTGGTGTGGACCGGCTCAGCGCTGGCTGGCCAGCGCAGGATCAATGCGTATTTTAGGCTTGTTGGTGGCCGCAGCCCTTGCAATCAGTGGCTTTGGCGGCTGTCCGGCGGGGCCGGAGGTGCCAACCGGGGCCCGACCAACTGCGCTCGCGCGTCGCTGATCGATGCCGGCACCGGGCTGACCAACCTGTCACCGGTCCGCAGGAGGCGCGTGTCTACAACCCCGACGAAGTCCACCTGCTCACCAGCCTTGGCTATACGCTGCAGCGGCGATGGCGGCTGAGCGCAAGCCCGGGGCTGACGGCCCGCGCGAGCTGGAAGACTTTGTTCAGCGCTTGTTGCTTGACGCCGAACAGCGCGCATCAGCCGCAACCGCAGCCGCAGCGCCCAACAGGCAGGCCTTGGCGCGGGTCCGCGCCAACGGCTGCCGTCCCACTCAGGCCAGCATCACCAGCAGCAGCCCGATCGCGCCCGGCAGCGCCTGCACAAACAAGATCTTGCGGCTGGCGGTGGCCGCGCCGTACAGCCCGGCCACCAGCACGCAGCCCAGAAAAAACAGCTTCACGCTGCTGCCGGCCGCGCCCAGGCTCAAACCCCAGAACAGCCCGGCCGCCAGAAAGCCGTTGTAAAGCCCCTGGTTGGCGGCCAGCACCTTGGTGGCGGCAGCCATCGCGGGGGTCTGGCCAAACGCACGCAGGCCGGCCGGTTTGTCCCAGAGAAACATCTCCAGCACCAGGATGTAGACGTGCAGCAGCGCCACCAGCGCGACGACGGTGTTGGCTATCAAGGTCACGAACGGCTCCAGAGTGGTTGGGACGGCTAGCGATCGGGTGCTCCCGGCACAGCAGTGCCGCCTCAAAGGTGGCGCGACGAGGCGCTGCGGCAAAGGCCGCCGCACATCGACGTGAATTGTTGCCCTGTTTCTGCCGCCGGCAACGGCTGCCTGGCCGCACCCCCCCTGGAGCACCGGTAGCCAGGTGGCTGGCTGGTTTCTATACTGTGAAAATATTAAAAGTCGCAAACACGACGTGAATGCTGCTTTCCGCAATTTGTAGTTTGCGACCGGTGCACCTTGCAAACACCGGCTCGCCAGACCCCCCAGGCCCTCGCCATGTGCAAGACCGATCGATCAAAGAAGGCGCTGCCCCGGCCTTCACCACGCAGCGCCTGTGCGCCGCCCAGCCCCACCGGGCGGGCGGGGCTGTTGGTGGCCGGCGCCAGCCTGGCCGCGCCTTGCCACGCCGCGGCGATGACCGATCTCGACACTTTTCACCTAAGCATCAGCAGCCAATTTGGCGCGGTCTGGGGCTGGACCCTGTGCGTGATGACCGTGCTGCTGCTGCTGCTGCTGACGGTGTACGCGGTGCGCCACTACGTGTTTTCGCTGAACCGGCTGTTTGGTTCGCAGCGCCATCCGTATGCCAGCGTCGTCAGCGCCGACTGGCCGCGGGTGACGATTTTTGTTGCCGCGCACAACGAAGAGGCGGTGATCGCCGATTGCCTGGCCAACCTGATGGCGGTGGATTACCCGGTTGACCGCATGGTGGTGATGCCGGTGAACGACCGGTCCAGCGACCGCACCCGCGAGATCATCGACCAGGTGGTGCTGAAGTTCCCAGGCCGCATCCAGCCGTTTCACCGCGTTGGTGGCAAGCCTGGCAAGGCGGCGGCGCTGAAAGACGCCACCGAGCTGGTGGACACCGATTTCATCATCGTCTTCGACGCCGATTACCTGCCGTCGCGGGGCCTGATCCGGCGCTTGATGGCACCCTTTGTCGACCCCGAGGTGGGTGCGGTGATGGGCCGGGTGGTGCCCAACAACGTCGGCGCCAACCTGCTGACCCGGCTGCTGGACCTGGAGCGCTCGGGTGGCTACCAGGTGGACCAGCAGGCGCGCATGAACCTGGGCCTGGTGCCGCAGTACGGCGGCACGGTGGGTGGCATCCGGCTGGCGGCCTTGAAGGCGGTGGGCGGCTGGCACGACGATGTGCTGGCCGAGGACACCGATCTGACCTACCGGCTGTTGCTGGGCGGTTGGCAAACGGTTTATCACAACCGCGCCGAGTGTTATGAGGAAGTGCCGCAGAGCTGGGCCGTGCGGGTGCGCCAGATCAAGCGCTGGGCCAAGGGCCACAACCAGGCGATGGTGCGGCACAGCCTGCCGCTGCTGCGCAAGCGCGAGGTGCCGCTGGCGGTGCGCATCGACGGCCTGCTGCTGCTGGGTGTGTACCTGATGTCGCCGCTGCTGATCCTGGGCTGGCTGCTGAGCCTGCTGCTGTACTTCACGGTGGCCATCGACGTCGCCACGCCGGCCTTGCTGGCGCTGGCCTTCATGGGCCACAGCGCGCTGGGCAACTTTGCGGCGTTTTTTGAGATCGCCGCCGCCACCCACCTGGATCGCTCGCGGCAGCGGGTGCGCTTGATCGGCTTCAACTGGCTGGGCTTCATCGTCAGCGCAGTGGCGATTGCGCGTGCGGTGCTGGAGCAAGCGCTGCTGGACCGCTTGCCGGGCCGGGGTTTCCACTGGGACAAAACCGTGCGCTACCGCCGTGCGCCGCCGGCCGGGCTGCCCTCGTGATGTGGGCCGCTTTGTTCCTGTTGACGCTGGGCCTGATGCTGCTGCCGATGCTGCCGGCCATCATCGAGTGGCGCTGGCCCAGCGATGTGGTGCCGCTGCACATCGACGGCCAGGACGCACTGGACCCGCCGTTTCTGGCGCGCTCGTTTGTCGGCCAGTTGACCACCGCCGTGGCCAAGGGCCAGCCCCGGCTGGGCCGCTCGCTGATCGCGCTGGCGCCGCTGCTGGGCGCCTGGCCGTTTGCCGAGCGTGAGCGCCGCTTGTTCCGCAGCCGCCGGGTCTGGCATGCGGCGGGGGATATCACGCTGCCCGCCAAGATGACCTTCCTGGGCGAGGTGGCGGCCGCCGGCAGCCTGCGCACCGCATCGGACGCGGTGTACCGCGCGCTGTGGGCCGGTGGTCGCTTGCAGCTTGCCGATTTCAGCACCGTGCTGCGCTGGGCCCACGGCCACCAGGTGGACGTGCACAGCGGCTGCCTGCTGGCCGGGCGCATCAGTGCCGAGCAGCGCATCAACGTGCTGGGCCCGGCCAGCTTCATGCTGCTGCATGCGCCGATGGTGTGTTTTGGCGCCGGCCCGGGTGCGCACGACGACGCTGATTTCGGCCGCGGCGCCGCTGCCGCCCGCCCGGCGCCCAGTGCGCTGCCGGCGTCGCAGGCCTGCGGCGGACTGCCCAGCCCGGTGCAGTGGAACGCCGTCGCACGGCGCGGCACCTGCGACGATGATTTGCAAGTGGCCGCCGGCAGCCACTGGCGGGGTGACCTGGTGTGCCACGCCGACCTGACGCTGGGCCCGCGCTGCAGCACCACCGGCAGCATCAAGGCGCATGGTGATCTGGTGGCCGGCGCGGCCTGCAAGGTGGCAGGCAACCTGGTGATCGAAGGCCGCATCGACCTGGGCCCGGATTGCAGCGTGCTGGGCTCGGTGATCTCCGAGCAGGAGATCGTGCTGGGCGCCGGCTGCGTGATCGGTGCGCCGGGCGCGCTGGCTACGGTGGCCGCACCGCGCATCCGGATTGCGCCCGATGTGGTGGTGCACGGCACGATCTGGGCCGGTGAATCCGGCCGCACCGAATCGGTCGACGCCTGGGACGACGAGCCCGAGCGGCTGGACGCGGCGTTTGTTGATCGCCATGAAGGTGTGCAATCCGATTGGCCCGAGACCCAGTTGGTGCCGCGCCCGCCATCGGTGGAGGTGGCCGCATGATCACCTCACCGCTGGCCAGCACCCGGGTGCGCCGTGTGGCCTCCGGCTTGCTGCTGGCTGCGGCGGCGGTGGTGCTGTGGCTGGTGGCCGGTGCCACCGGTGCGGCCGGCACGGTGGTGCCGGCGCCCAGCCGTTTGGTGCTGGTGCTGCCCGACGAGGGGACCGACGACGATCCGCATGTGCTGGCCTGGCGCGATGCGGCGGCCGAGACCGGTTTTCCGATGGACCTGGTGCGGGCCTCGCAATTGCTGCGCGGCGCTGACCAGTGGCGCGACGCCGCGCTGATCCTGCCCGACACCGTGCACCGCCGCATGAACGATGCACTGCTGGCGCATCTGGCGCAGATGGTGCGGGACGGCAGCCGGCTGATGCTGGTGTTTGACGCCGGTATCAATGACATGAACGGCCGCTACCACCCGCAACAGTCGCGCTTGTCGGCGCTGGCCGGCGTGCGCTACGGGCTGTACGGTGGGCTGGGCGCCAACATGTTGCGCCAGCAGGTGGCCTGGGTCGAGCCCGATGCGCTGCCGCTGCTGCACCTGCCACCGGGCAAGCTGATGCGTGAAGGCAGCGAGCAGCCCTTGACCAGCGCCCAGCCCAAGCCGCTGCCCGGTGAGCAGCTTGCGGTGGTGGGCTACTTTTACGGCCGGCTGCGCTACCCGGTGTTTGCCACCGACGACAAATACCTGGGCCGGCGATTGATGCATGGCGACGGCGACAGCCTGCTGGCCGGCGTGCACCGGGTGGGCCGGGGCCAGGTGTTGTTTGTCAACCTGCCGCTGGCCTACCTGAAGCTGCGCACCGATGGCCTGTTCCTGAGCTGCTTCTTGCGTTACTTTGCGCAGGACATCGCCCAGTTGCCGCAGCTCTCGCCGATGCCCGATGCCCGCGGTGCACTGGTGATGAACTGGCACATCGACTCGGGCGCGGCCGTGCCGGCGATGGAAAAGCTGGCCCAGTTGGGCGTCTTCGAACAAGGCCCGTACTCGGTGCACCTGACCGCCGGCCCGGATGTCGACCGGCCGGGCGATGGCCTGGGCATGGACCTGCCACGCAACCTGGCGATGCAGCAATGGGTGCGCCGCTTTGCCGACCGCGGCGACGAGGTGGGTGGCCACGGCGGCTGGATCCACAACGAGTTTGGCCGCTTGATCAGCACCCAGGCGCCGGCCCGGTCCACCCAGTTGATCGAGCGCAACTCCGAGGCCATCTGGCAGGCCAGCGGCCGGCCGGTGATCGAGTACAGCGCACCCACCGGCAACCACCCGGCCTGGGTCACGCCCTGGCTGCGCGAGCGTGGCGTGCGCTCGTACTACTTCACCGGCGACATCGGCATGGCGCCCACCCGCAGCTACCAGGACGGCAAGCGTGGCCCGGCCGATGTGTGGGCGT
>JANOBL010000048.1:0-1624 GCA_031411635.1 Betaproteobacteria bacterium | reverse complement strand
GTGCTGCCCAGCGCGGTGTCGCGGCAAAGCTGGAACCTGGTGTTTTCACCCGAGGCAGCGGCCGGCCGGGTGCGGCTGCTGCAGCAGCAAAGGCTGGTGGTGGATACGCGGCTGAACCCCGCAGCTTGATTTGCTCAGCCCGGCCGCTGGTATCGCGTCCGGGCCTTCGCCAGCCGTACAAGCCCTTCCGGGCTTGTACGCGCGGGCTCAGCCGATCGGCCCCTCGGCATCCAGCAACTTGCGCAGCTCGGCCTTGGCGATCTTCTCCAGCGTTGAGCGTGGAAACTCCGCCACCAGCCTTAGCTCGTGCGGGCGCTTGAAATCGGACAGTTGCTGCACGCAGGCCGCCTTCACACGCGCCTGCAGATCGGCCGGCGCATTGGCGGCAGGCAGCACAAACACCACCGGCACCTCGTCCAGCATGCGGTGCTTGCGTGCCACCACCGCGCACTCGTGCACACCCGGCACGGCGGCGACCACCCGCTCGATCTCGCTGGCGGCCACGTTTTCGCCGCCCACTTTCAGCATGTCCTTGGTGCGGTCGCCAAAGCGCAGCGAGCCGTCTTCCAGCACATCCACCCGGTCGCCGGTGCGGAACCAGCCGTCCTCGGTAAAGCTGGCGGCGGTGGCGGCGCTGTTGCCCAGGTATTCCTGGAACAGGCTCAGCCCCCGAATGCCCAGCACCATCAATTGCCCCGAGCCGCCGGGCCCGACCGCGCGCGCCTGCGCCACCGGCACCTCGTCGTCATCGACGATGGCGATGCCGTATTCCGGCGCCGGCCGGCCGATGCTCATGCTGAGGCTGGGCCAATGCCGGTCGCTGACGATGCCGTGGGTGATGGTCTCGGTCATGCCCCACCAGCCTATGGTTTGCACCCTGAAGTGCGGATCGCTGGGCAAGTCGCAGGCAGCCGCGCCCCACAGCCGGTAGGCGTGGGCGGGCGGCACGTCCAGCGTTGCCAGCGCCTTGATGCAGAACGGGATCATCGAGGTCCAGGTGCAACCGTGCTTCAACGACACCGGCCAGAACCGGCTGGCCGAAAAACGCGGCATCACCACCGCCGTGCCACCGGCCCACAAGGTGGCCAACACCGAGTAGGCCAGCGCATTGGTGTGGAACAGCGGCAGATGCACCAGGTGCACGTCGGTGGCCTGCAAATCCTCGTGCACCACGTTGATGCGCGCGCCCCACAGCGCATTGGCATGGCTCCACAGCACCGCCTTGGGCCGCGAGGTGGTGCCCGAGGTGTATTGCACGCTGCAGGGCGCCAGCGGGTCAGGCGCGCGGCGCGGTGGCGGCTCGGCGTCCAGCGTGGCAAAGCGCTGGTGTGCCAGCACCGGGTGGGCGGGCGGTGCGCCGTTGTCGGTGTCGGTCACCACCTGCCACTTCAAGGCCCGGCAGCTCGCGGCCACCCGCTGCGCGAACTTGGGCTGGGTGATGGCCGCCACCGCGCCGCAGTGCTCGGCGTAGTAGGCCAGCTCGTCATCGGCGGCGCGGGCATTGGTGGTGACCGCCACCGCGCCGATCCAGGTGCAGGCATACCAGGCCAGCAGGGCCTCGGGGCAGTTGTCCAGATGGATCAGCAGCTTGTCGCCGGCCACTACGCCGCGCTTGAGCAGGCCG
>JANOBL010000047.1:0-4390 GCA_031411635.1 Betaproteobacteria bacterium | reverse complement strand
CTCATGGCTTGCCCCGTTTGAACCAGAACCAGGGCCGGAACAGGCGCTCGCGCCCCACCAGCATCAGCACCACCAGGAACAGGCCGATCCAGAAGGACCAGTACAGCGCGGTAAACGACGAAATCACATCGTGCAGCACCTTGAACGCAATCGCCCCCACCAGCCCGCCCCAAAGCCAGCCGGCACCACCGATCACCAGCGCCAGCATCACATCGGCGCTGCGGTGGAAATCAAACACATCGAGCGACGCAAACCCGGTGGTCTGTGCCAGCAGCGCACCCGCCGCACCGGCCAGCGCCGCCGCCAGGGTGTAGACCGCTGCCAGCCGGCCCTGCACCGACAGGCCGATCGCCATCAAGCGCAGCCGGTTGTCGCGCAATGCCTGCATCGACACGCCCAGCGGCGAATGCACAATGCGGCGCAGCAGCAAAAACGCGATGAACAACACCGTCAGCGAGTAGAACGAGGCCACCCGGGCGCCCAGGTCAAAGTCAAATCGGCCTAGCAAGGGCCCCATCACAACACCCTGCAAACCATCGGCGCCACCGGTCAGGCCGTCAAACTTGTTGGCCAGCTCAAACAACACCAGCGCCACGCCCATGGTCACCATCAAACGTGTCAAGTCGGTGCCGCGCACGATCATCGGGCAGGTGAGCAAGCCCAGCACCGCGCCCAGGGCTGTGCCCACCGCCAGGCCGACCAGCGGATCGGGCATCACATGTTTGGCAAACAGCGCCGCGCCATAAGCGCCGACGCCAAAAAACGCCGCATGGCCCAGCGAGACAATGCCGGCGTAGCCCAGGATCAGGTCCAGCGACAGCGCAAACAGCGCCAGGATCGCGATCTCGTTGACCAGCGCGGCATGCTGGCCCAGGAAGATTGGCACGGCCCAGATCACGGCCCACAGCAGCAGCTCCCAGGCCCGCCATTTGGACGGCGCCAGCAGTTTGGCGGCGACGCTCATTTTTTGCCCTCGCGCGAGAACAAGCCCTGCGGCCGCCACAGCAGGATCGCGATCATCAGCACATAGACGATGAATGCGCCCAGCTTGGGCACGTAGTACTTGCCCATCACATCGGCAATGCCCAGCAACAAGGCCGCCACCAGCGGGCCGGTGATCGAGCTGGTGCCACCCACCGCGCAGACGATCAAAAAATACACCATGAACTTGAGCGGGAACGTGGGCTCCAGGCCCAGGATGTCAGCGCCCAGCGCACCGCCCAGACCGGCCAGGCCGGAGCCCACCGCAAAGGTCAACAAGAAGATGCGGTTCACCGGGATGCCCAGCCCGGCGGCCACACGTGGATCGTCCACCGCCGCACGCAGCCGGCTGCCAAAGCGGGTGCGGCTGAGCACCGCCTGCAGGCCCAGCGCCAGCGTGACGCATGACACCACGATGAACAGCCTGTACGCACCCATGCCCAGCATCCAGGCTCCGCTGCCAAGCTCGAAGCGCTGGCGCAGCCACTCGGGCAGTTGCACGTTTTGCGGTGAGCTGCCCATGATGAAGTCCACCGCCGCCACCGCCATGAAGGTCAGGCCGATCGAGAACAACACCTGGTCCAGGTGCGGCTTGCCGTACATCGGGCGGTACAGCGTGCGCTCCAGCAGCGCGCCGGCTGCGGCGGTGACGATGAACGCCGCTGGCAGGCAGGCCAGAAAGGGCCAGCCGGCGCGCTGCATCAGCACCACCAGGATGTAACCACCGGCCATTGCAAACGCGCCATGGGCCAGGTTGATGAAGTTCATCAGCCCCATGGTCACGGCCAGGCCCAGGGCCAGCACAAACAGCAGCATGCCGTAGGCGATGCCGTCAAAGATCAGGGTGAGCATGGGTCTTGAATGGCAACCGGTGGCACAGGGCAGGTTCTCACCCCCACCCCAACCCTCCCCCATCCAGGGGGAGGGAGGAAGTCACTTCAGCTTGCCGGGGTCTTTGACGGATTTCAGCGTGTCGAACTCGACGTTGTAGAGCTGGCCATTGACCCGCTCGACTTTGCGGATGTAGATGTCTTGCACGATGTCGCGCGATTGCGCATCGATCAGCACCGGGCCGCGTGGGCTTTCAAAGATCTGGCCCTTCATCGCCGCCAAAAGTGCATCACCGCCCGCCCCCTTGGTGGTTTCCAGCGCCTTGAAAATCACCCGCATGCCGTCGTAGCCACCCACCGACATGAAGTTGGGCCTGAATTTGTTGGCAGCTTGAAAATCGGCCACGTACTTCTTGTTGGCCGGGCTGTTGTGCGCCGCCGAGTAATGGTGCGAATTGACCACCCCCAAGGCCACATCGCCCATGTCGTTGAGTTGATCGTCGTCGGTCACGTCGCCAGTGGCGATCAGCTTGATGCCGGCCTTGTCCAGCCCACGCTCACCAAACTGCTTCATGAACTGCGCGCCCTGGCCCGACGGCAAAAACACAAACAGAGCATCGGGCGCCAAGTCACGCACCTTTTGCAGCACTGGCGCAAAGTCAGCTCCGCGCAGCGGGGTGCGCAGTTTCTCGGCGATGGTGCCGCCGTTCAATTGAAACTGGCTGGAGAAGAACTTCTCTGCGTCATTGCCCGGGCCGTAATCGGCCACCAAGGTGACCACTTTGCGGATCTTGTTTTTGGCAGCCCATTCGGCAATGCCCACCGCCGCCTGCGGCAAGGTAAAGCTGGTGCGCACGATGTAGGGCGAGGATTCAGTGATCATCGACGTGGCCGCCGCCATCACCACCATCGGCGTTTTGCTCTGGGTGGCGATCGGTGCGGTGGCCAGCGCCAGCGGCGTCAGGCCAAAACCGGCCAGCGCCACCACCTTGTCGTTGACCACCAACTCCTGCGCCAGCCGGCGTGTGGTGTCGGCCACGCCGGCATCGTCCTTGATGATGACTTCCACCTTCTTGCCGCCGGCCTTGCCGCCAGACTGCGCCATCCACAGTTTGATCGCGGCCTCGATCTGCCGGCCGGTGGACGCCGACGGGCCGGTCATCGGCAGGATCACACCCACTTTGACGCTGTCTTCGGCCAGCGCGGTGGTGCTGGCCAGCGCACCCAGCGCCACAGTGGCCAGGGTGATCAGGTGCTGTCGTCTTGTCATCGTGTGGCTCCGGGAGGTTTCTTCAAAGTGGGCTGAGCGGGCGCTGATTGTGCGTTGCCTTGGGTTGCCGGGCTGTTCACGCAAGCCCTAGATTCGTCAGGCCGACTCGGCAGCGATCAAGCGGTCCAGCACCCGCCGCGCCTGCACCCCACCGGCGTCGATGTTGAGCTTGAGCACGTCACGCTCGGGCCAGGTCAACAGGTTGCGCTGCTGGCGCTCCAGCATCTCCAGATCCTCGGTGAAGATCTTGCCCTGGCCTTCGCGGATCGATGCGGTCAGCGCCTTGTCGCGGGCATTGAAGTTGCGCGCCATACCCCAGAAGTACCAGATCGAGGTGTCGCTCTCGGGTGTGATGAAGTCCACCACGATGCTGGAGGCCTTGACCTTGGCATCGGCGTGGTATCCGCCTTGGCCCGCCAGCGCCACGCCCACCTCGATCATCACGTGGCTGGGCGGCGAGAAGTGGCAGATCTGCCAGCGGTCCACCGGCTGGTCGTCGGGCAAGTGGTTGCCACGCAGCGCCATTTTCCAAAACGGCGGCGGCAGGATGTTGTCCATGAAGCGCGAGGTGGTCACGTCGTCGCCCACGGTCTTGGTGGTGGTGGGTGTCTCGTCGATCTCTTTCTGGCCGATGCTGCTGGCATGCACATAGGTTTCGTGCGACAAATCCATCAGGTTGTCCACCATCAGCCGGTAATCGCAACCGATGTGGAACAAGCCACCGCCATAAGCCCAATCGGGGCTGTCGGCCCATTCGCAGGCCGGCACCAAGGCCGTATCGGCTTTTGCCGCATCACCCGGCCAGACCCAGATGAAGCCGTGGCGCTCCACCACCGGATACGCGCGGATGGCCGGAAAGCCGCGCACCCGCTGGCCCGGCATCGCGATGGTTTTGCCATCACAGCCCATCTCCAGCCCGTGGTAACCGCAGACCAGCTTGCCCTCGGTCACCCGGCCCAGCGACAGCGGTGCACCGCGGTGCGGGCAAAAATCCTCCAACGCGGCCACCGTGCCATCACCGCTGCGGTAGAACACGATGGGCTGTTTGCAGACCGTGCGGCCGAGTGGCTTGTCGTCGATTTCGGCCGGCGTGCAGGCCACATACCAGACGTTTTTCAGGAACATGGTGTGCTCTCCAGGGTTGAGGATTTACCGTGATGATTCATCATTCAGTGTACTGAATGAAACTGAGCTTGTCAGCACCAAAACCCTATGGTTTACCCGGGTCCGGCGCCGCACTGCGCATCGGCGCCCGGCTTTGCTCGTTGTTGAGCTGCACAAACTTGCGCAGCAGCCGCATGAACTCGGT
>JANOBL010000046.1:0-3119 GCA_031411635.1 Betaproteobacteria bacterium | reverse complement strand
CGCCGCCGCCGGTGGTCAACGCCAACCAGCAGAACCTGGCTGACAACATCGACCGGCTGGGGCTGAAGGTGGACCGCATCCTGCCGCTGCACGGGCGGGTGGTGGGGATCGGTGAGCTGTACACGATGATTGGCCGCAAGCCTTGAGGCTGGGCTGCCACAAACCCCCTCACCCCAACCCTCTCCCCCGTGCCGGGGGCGAGGGGGCAAGTCAAGCCAGGTTGCGCTTGCGGGTCTGGTGGTAAGTCAGCGCGGCGCGGATGCACAGTGCCAGCGCGTCCTGCGGCACCGGCGCGGCAGCGTCAAACACCAGCGCGCGGTTGCCTTCGAACTGAAAGTCCTGCGGAAAAAGTGTGCGAAAGGTTTCGACCAGCGTGGTCTGGCAGTTGAAGTACATCGCGCACTGGTTCGGGCTGGCCTTTTTCCACGCGATGCGCACGGTGCTGCCGCTGCCGCTGGTGGGGGTGAGATAAGCCGGCTCGCCCCACTTCAGGGTTTCTTCAAGCTCGCCAACGCCCTGGGTTGCAGCGGCGGTATCGAAGATCAGCTCACGCAGCGCCAGCAGCCTGGGGCGGATGGCCGCCGGGTACGCCGCAAACGCGCCGGCCACGGCCGGGTTGTGGAACGGTCTCATCCGGTGCGCTGCCTGGATGCCTGAATGGGCTCAAACCACCTCGGGCGCAATCTGCTCGGCGTAATCGTACAAGGCGCCCAGGATGGCCTGGCCACGTTCGTCGGCAGTTTCGTTGAGCGCGTCGATGCGCTCGAAAAACTGCGCCAAGCTCAACAGGCCACCGAAGCCGCCACCCACGCCGCCACCGACGCCGCCGTGCAATCGCTCGCTGCAATGTTGCTGCCAGCGCGCGGCCTCCTCGGTGCTGAGGGTGGGCGCAAAGTTGCGCGCCCGGTAACGGAACAGCAGCTCGGCCAGCCGGCCGTCCTCGAAGGCCGGCTGTTTGCCGGCCAGTTTGTCGCCGTCCAGCACACGCAGCCACTCCAGCACACGGCGGTCGGCCGGGCTGATGAAGCCGCCGTACAAGTCTTCGTCCACATCCGGCGCCGGCCCACCTGCCGGCCGCTCGAACACCGCACGCCAGGGCAGCGCCTCCAGCGCCCGGCTGTTGCGCCGGGCCCAGCCGGCAAAACCCAGGCCCCCGTCGATGTCCAGGCCCCAGCGCTGGGCCATTTCGGGCGACAGCGTTTTGAGGTTGGCAATCACCACCGGGCTCTTGTTGATGTGGATGGTCTTGATCGGCAGCCGGGTGATGCCCTTGGGCAGGTCTTCGGCCTTGGTGAACATTCGCAGGCGCAAGCTGGCGGCGTCCAGCCCCAGCAACTCGGCCGGGTCGTGCGCCAGATCCCAGACGATCAACTCGTTCTTGTTGCCGGGATGCCCGGCCAGCGGCCAGACCAGGCCGATGCAGCCGCGCTCTGCCGGGTACATGCCCGAGACATGCAGCAGCGGGCGGCGGCTGTCGGCCAGCGGCCCGATCTCCTGCCACACCGCTTCTTTCTTGCGCAGCTTCAGGCAAAACTCCCACAGCCTGGGCTGGCGCTCACGCACCAGGCGCGCCAGTGCGATGGTGGCGCGCACATCGCTCAGCGCGTCGTGCGCCACCTCGTGCAGCAGGCCGTTGGCGGCGGCCAGGTGCTCCAGCTTGAACGACGGCCGGCCATCCGGGTGCAGCGGCCATTCGATGCCGTCGGGCCGCAAGGCATAAGCGCAACGCACAACGTCCATCAAATCCCAGCGGCCGCAGTTGTTCTGCCACTCGCGGCCATAGGGGTCGATCAGGTTGCGCCAGATCAGATGGCGTGTCACCTCGTCGTCAAAGCGGATGCTGTTGTAGCCCACGCCCACGGTGCCGGGCTCGGCCAGCGCGGCCAGCACCTGGTTGGCAAACTGGTGCTCGGGCAGGCCCTGGGCCAGACAGGTTTGCGGGGTGATGCCGGTGAGCAAACAACTCTCCGGGTCGGGCAGGCTGTCGGGTGCGGGCTGGCAGTAAAGCATCACCGGATCGCCGATCTCGTTCAGCGCCGCATCGGTGCGCACTCCGGCAAACTGGGCCGGGCGGTCGCGGCGCGGCACGCGGCCGAAGGTTTCGTAGTCGTGCCAGAAGAAGCTGAAGTCGTTCATGCGGTGTCCGTGGTTGGCCAGACGATACGTCAGGTAGGCAAGGCTTGAAAACCCGGCCCGGCGGCGCTCAAAACCCGGGGGCCAGCCGCAGGTAGCTGGCAAAACGGGGCACACCACCGACGGTGAAACCCCGGTGGCTGAAGCTTATGCGGCTGCCCAGCGCCGGCGGGTGGCCCCGGTCGGCGTCGCTCAGCCCGGTGCCTATGGCCAGGTCCACCCCGCCATCGGTGCGCACCTGCAGCGCGCCCAGCAGCCCGGCGTATTTGCCCTGGCCCGGCAGATGGGCCAGCACCTGGGCCTCGGCATCGTGCAGCGGTTTGTGTTTCCACAACCAGGGGCCGCGCCCGGTGGCCTGCGGGGCGTCGGCGCGGTGCAGCACGAGGCCTTCGCCACCGGCAGCCAGCACCTGGGCCAGCCGCTGCTGCAGCCAGGTTCTGTCATGCGCCGGCTGTTGCGGCAGCGCCTGCAATGCCGGCCAGCCCAGTTGGCGGCACAAGGCCTGCAATTGATCGGCACGCTGGGTAAACAGGCCACCGGCGGCGGGCAGCTCAAACACCTGGTACTGCACCGAGCGCCAGAACGCGTCGTCAGGCTGCTGCTGGCGCACACCGCCGGCAAGCGCCTCGAAGCGGCCCCGGCCCAGCCACAACTCGCCATCCAGCGGCTGGCCTGGCAAGCGGGCCGTGAACCAGGCCGGCGCAAAGATGGCGCGGCCGCTGCGAAAGCGCAGGCTGCGGCCATCCCACAGCGCCCGCACGCCGTCGAGCTTTTCACTCACCAGGAAGCCGGCCGGGTCGGCGTCGGCCGGCCATTCACGGGCCAGTAGCAGCGCTGGGGCGGGGTTGGCGGGTTTGGCGGGTTGGGCCGGTATGGCTTGCGCTGGCGCAATCAGCCAGGGCGCCAGCAGGGCCCCGCACAAGGCGCGGCGGCGGGTGTCGAGCATCGGATGGGAGGCGGTCATCGTGGGTCTCCAGCACTGCAAT
>JANOBL010000045.1:0-2215 GCA_031411635.1 Betaproteobacteria bacterium | reverse complement strand
CGTGCCGATCCTGCAAAAGCAGTTCCCGGAGATCGTCGATTTCTACCTGCCACCCGAAGGCTGCAGCTACCGCATGGCGGTGATCTCCATCAAGAAGAGCTACCCGGGCCACGCCAAGCGCTTGATGTTCGGTCTCTGGAGCTTCCTGCGGCAGTTCATGTACACCAAGTTCATCGTGGTCACCGACGACGACATCGACATCCGCCGCTGGAGCGAAGTCGTCTGGGCCATCACGACGCGCATGGACCCGGTGCGCGACACCACGCTGGTGCCCGAGACGCCGATCGACTACCTCGACTTCGCCTCGCCGGTCAGCGGCCTGGGCGGCAAGATGGGGCTGGACGCCACCCACAAGTGGCCGGGCGAAACCGCACGTGAATGGGGCCGGGTGATCAGCATGCCGGCCGAGGTGACGCAGCGGGTGGAAGCCTTGTTCAACCGCCTGATGCGGCCTTGATGCCGGCAGGGTTGCGAGTTTTTGCTTGCCGGCCGCGTCGGCTTGCGGTATCTTCTTCTTGCCTTCTCAGGAAGGCACTCAACTTCGTGCAGTCTCTGCATGAAACGGGGCCCCGGACTTGATATCTCCGGATCTCCACATGGTGGCCATCGGCCACTCGCCCCTCCGGATCGCAAGGTCCGGAGGGGTTTCGGTTTCTGGCCCGCTTCACGCCCCCACCAGCTCAGGCCCCCATCAGCAGGCCGACCATCTCGCGCAAGGCCTGGTGCACCCGGCGGTAACCGTCCACCGATGGCAGCCAGCGCTGCACCGGCTGGCCGGTGTCGGTGCCCATGCCCATCGGCAGCGCCAGCAAACGGGGCTGGAAACCACTGTTGATGGCGGCTTCCTCAAACGCCCGCAACGTTCGTTTCATGTGCCAGCCATGGGTGACCAGCAGCACATCGGTGATGCCCTCGGGCCGCAGCATCAACAGGCTGAGCCTGGCGTTTTCGCGGGTATCGCGTGAGGCGGCCTCTTGCCAGCGCAGCGTGACGTTGTAGTCTCGCAAGGCAATTCGCGCCGCCACCGCCGCTTCGGACGGGCCGCCGCTCTGGCCATGCCCGACTCCGCCTGTCACCATCAGTGGCGCGCCCAACTGGCGTGCCAGCCAGATGCCGTAATGCAGGCGTTGGAAGGCGGCGTCGGCCAGATGCGCCTCGCCGTACTCCGGGGCCAGCGCCAGGGCACCACCACCCAACACCAGCACCACGGGTCTGTGGCCGGCCAGCGAGCGGCGCAATTCGGCGATCCGGCCTGAAGTCAGCGCGCCGGGTGTTGCCAACGGCCGCTCCAGCAGTGCACCGATGGCCTGGCAATGGCTGAGCCACAGGCCGGCCAGTGCCAGCACCAACAAACTGCCGCCCAACCAGGCGCGGCGCACCCGAACCCGCCAGGCGATCAGCACCAGCACCAGCAGCGGCACCGGCGGCAGCAACAGCGCACCGATGATCGGCTTCCAGTTCAACAAGCCCAGGGCTGCGAAGGTATCGTTCACGGGCAAGGGAGCGGTCAGGACGCAAGATTGTGCATCAGCGGGGTGCGCAAGCCCTGGGGTTGGCGCGGGCCGACGGGCCGGCAGACAATCCTGTTTTCATTGTCTTGGAGGGCGGCATGACCGAGGACATCATCACGTTGGGCGGCGGCTGTTTCTGGTGTGTCGAAGCCGTTTTTGAACGGGTGGACGGGGTGCTGGCGCTGGAGTCGGGTTACTGCAATGGCCATGTGAGCAAGCCCAGCTACGAACAAGTTTGCGACGGCGATACCGGCCATGCCGAGGTGCTGCGGGTGCGTTTTGACAGCGACCACCTGCCGCTGCGCGAGTTGCTGGAAATCTTCTTTGTGGTGCACGACCCCACCACGCTGAACCGCCAGGGCAACGATGTGGGCAGCCAGTACCGCTCCGGCATCTACTGGCACCGGCCCGAGCAAGTGCCCACCGTGCGCGAGGTGCTGGCCGAGCTGAACACCACGCTGGGCGGCCGGGTGGTGACCGAAGTGGCGCCCGAGACCAACTACTGGCCGGCCGAGGCCTACCACCAGCACTACTTTGCCAACCACCCTGGGCAGGGCTATTGCGCGATGGTGGTGGCGCCCAAGGTGCAGAACTTCGTCAAGACCTTTGCTGGGCGGGTGCGGCGCTGAACCGCTGGCTCACGGTGCCAGACGCTCCAGAATCCAAAGGCCGTCTTCGGCCAACCGGTAGCGCAGCCGGTCGTG
>JANOBL010000044.1:0-6961 GCA_031411635.1 Betaproteobacteria bacterium | reverse complement strand
CCGGGTGGGTTGGGGATCAGCCGCATCAGCGACATTGCCGTCACGCTCTTGCCCGAGCCCGACTCACCGACGATGGCCAGGGTCTGGCCGGCGTCCAGCGAGAACGACACATCGTCCACGGCGGTCAACTCGCCGCGCTCGGTGCGAAAGCGCGTCGTCAGGCCTTTGACCTCCAGCAGCGGTGTGGCCACGGTCTCGTCTCTGTCCCAACGGTTCAGTAGCCCAGCTTCTTCTTCAGCTCCTGGTCCACCCAGATGCGCGCATGGATGGGCCCGGGCCGCTCGGACCCGGCGCGCAACTCGCCGCCGTAGTTCTTCACCCACGGCCACCAGGCGGTGTAGACATATGGGGTGGGCAGCCACAGGTGCGGGGCCTTCTCCAGGATCTCGCGCGTCATCAACCGCACCTTGACCTGGCGCACCCGCTCGTCGCTCTCGGCATACACCTCGGCCATCTTCTTGTCGAACTCCGGATCGCTGTACTGCGACGGGTTCCACACCTGGCCCTTGACAAAGGCCTTGCGCAGCGAGGTGGTGGGGTTGGTATGGCCCAGCAGCATGTAGTAGCCGGCGGCATTGGTCTTGGTGGTCATCGCCGACAAATAGGCCGGGTACTCCATCACCTGGATTTCCATCTTCACGCCCACCTTGGCCAGGTAGGCGGCCACCATGGTCAGCAAGTCCTGGTCGGTGCTGGCCGCGCTGATCTGGGTCTTGAAGCTGAAGCCATTCGGATATCCGGCCTCGGCCAGCAGCGCCTTGGCCTTGGCCGGGTTGTAGATGAACAGCTCTTTCACCGCATCGGGCATCGCCGACAGCGGCTCGTAGTAGCCGGTGTAATCCGGGTGCATCGGGTAGGCCAGGATCTCGGCCTGGCCGCCGAAGTAGGTCTTGGCGATCTCGGGCTTGTTCACCGCCATGTTCAGCGCGCGGCGCACGCGGATGTCGTCAAACGGCTTGGTATCGGTGCGCATCGCGACAAAGTTGCCGCTCATCGCCAGGTAGCGGTTCCACTGCAGCTTGGGCGCGTTTTTCTTCAGCTCGTCGGCAGCGCTCCAGCGCACGGCCTCCATCACATCCAGCTTGGCGGTGCGCAGCGCCGTCAGCGCGGTGGCCTCGTCCTTGATGAAGCGGTAGCTGATGCTGTCGGCATAGGGCAGCTTGTAGCTTTGGCCGGCGATCGTCTCGCTGTCCCAATACGCCGGGTTCTTGTTGAAGCTCAGCGCATTGCCGGCCACATAGTTGGCCAGCAGAAAAGGCCCGGTGCCGTTGGCGTTTTTCCAGTCCTTGGCGCCGGCATCCACCACCTCCTTGGGCTGGATCGCCGAGTAATAACCCCAGCCGAAGCGGTAGTCCCACTCGGCGTTGTAGGCCTTGAAGGTGAACAGCACGGTGTGCTTGCCGGTGGCCTCCACCTTGTCGATGTGGTCGAAGTAGGTGGGGATCTTCTTCGGGCTCTTCTCAAAGCGGGTGTAGCTGTAAACCACATCGTCGGCAACCAGCTCGCGCGCGGCCATCACACCGGCCTTGGCCGGAAACATCACGCCCTTGCGCAACTGCACCTCCAGCCGCATCGGGTTTTGCAGCAGCTTCCAGGTCTCGGCCAGCTCACCGCGCAGTGCGTCCGGCGCCAGCCAGGCGTCGGCGATGAACGGGTATGGGCCGCCGTTGCGCTTGCTCTTGGCCAGATCGGCCGCAAACAGCATCTCGTAGGTCAGGCCGGTGTCCTGGTTGTGCTTCCAGGCCCAGTCGGCCGCATCAAAGCTCAGCGGCGAGACGGTGTAGTAGACGTTGGCGATGCTCAAGGCGCCGCCGTACTGCGGTTTTTCCGCTGCGGAGGTCTGGGCCAGGGCCAACAGCGGAACCGTGAGCGCCAGCGCGCCCAGCGCCGCCAGCCGGCGCAGTGATTTCAGCAACAGCATGCAGACTCCTTCCATTTCAATCGGCAAAAAAACAGCCAGCCATCTGCCCGATCGCCCGATCACCCGATCACCGGGAACCCCGCATGCGTGGATCGAGCAGATCACGCAGCGCATCGCCAAACACATTGGTGGCGTAGACAACAGCCGTCAGGCACAGGCCCGGCGCCAAGGCCAGCCATGGCCCCTGGAACATGTAGGTGCGCCCACTGCCCGACAGCATCGAGCCCCAGGTGGGTGCGGGTGGCGGCACGCCGAGGCCCAGAAAAGCCAGGCCGGATTCGGCCAGGATCACCGTGCCCACCCGGGTGGTGAACAGCACGATGATGGGCGGCAGCACATTGGGCAGCACATGGCGCCACAGGATGCGCAGCGAAGACGCGCCTATCGACTGCGCGGCATGCACATACATGTGCTCGCGCACCGACACCACCGACGAGCGCACGATGCGCGAGCCGCCGATGCCCAGCAACAGCCCCAGCGTGCCGATGATCTGCAACATGCCCGGCCCCAGCACCGAGACGACGACGATCAGCACGATCAGGTCTGGAAAACTCATCCAGGCATCGACCACCCGCTGCACGATCAGGTCCACCTTGCCACCAAAGTAGCCGCTGACGATGCCCACCGCGCCCGAGATCAAGGTGGCCAGCACCGCCCCCGAGACACCGATGATCACGCTGAGTTGCGCGCCGTACAGGCAGCGTGACAGCACATCGCGGCCCAGGTTGTCGGTGCCAAACCAATGCGCGGCGTTGGGTGCTTGCAGCCGGTCCAGCGGCGCGATCTCGTTGAAGCCGTAGGGCGCGATCAAGTCGGCCAGCAGCCCGCAGGCCAGAAACAGCAGCAGCACCGCGCCACCGGCGGCGCCCAGTGGCTTGTCGCGCCACAAACGGGCCCAGAAGCTGTGGTTTTGCGCAGGCGCCAGTGTCTGCAGGGATTTGGCCGGCAGCGCCGGGGGCAGCACGGCGGCCATCAGCGCATCCTCACCTTGGGGTCCAGCAAGCCGTAGCTCAGGTCCACCAGCAGGTTGATGCCCATCACCGCCACGCCCACCACCAGGAATACGCCGGTGATGATCGGGTAATCACGCTGCTGCACGGCCTCCAGCAGCAGCAGGCCCATGCCGGGGATCACGAAGATCTGCTCGATGATCACCGCCCCGCCGATCAGCAGCGGCGCTTGCAGGCCCACCAGGGTGATCACCGGGATCATCGCGTTGCGCAGCGCGTGGCGCAGGATCACCAGCCGCTCGCCCAGGCCCTTGGCCCAGGCGGTGCGGATGTAGTCTTGCCGCAGCACCTCCAGCATCATCGTGCGTGTCAGCCGCATCGTCACCGCCGACAGCGCCGCGCCTAGCACGATGCCCGGCAACAGCATCTGCTGCAGGTTGCGCAACGGGTCGGTGAAAAACCCCACATGGTCTACCGACGGCGACCAGCCCCACCAGATCGACGGAAACACCACCACCATCGTGCCCAGCCAGAAGCTGGGCACTGCCAGCAGCAGGATGGAGAAGCTGCGCGCCAGGTAATCACCCGCCGTGTCTTGCCGCACCGCCGAGTAGATGCCGATTGGCAGCGCGATGCTCAGCCCCACCAGCAGCGCAATCAGGCCCAGCTCGAAGGTGACCGGCAGCCGCGCCAGCAGATGCTCGGCCACCGGCGTGCCCTGCCACAGCGATTGGCCCAGGTCACCGTGCAGCAGGATGGCCGACACCCAGCGCCCGTATTGCTGCCACATCGGCCGGTCCAACCCCAGCGCGGCAATCACCTGCTCGCGGCTCTTGGTGTCGGCCGAGACATCGTTCTGGCTCAGCATCAGCTCGATCACGTCGCCCGGGATCAGCCGCACCGTGACAAACACGATGATGCTGGCCAGCACCAGCGTGGGCAGCAGCGCCAACAGCCGGCGCAGCAGGTAGCCGCGCATCAGGCCCAGCCCCCGGCGGGCGATTTCAACAGTTCTGTCACCGCTGCTGTCTCCTTGCCGCCAACCGTGCTTGCGGTGGGCGGTCGGCGCGATGATGCGCCGAAATAGAAGTCAAGGTACGTTCTCGTTTTCCCTAGTTTCATGCAGGTGAGCGGGGCTTGCCGGCCAAGTTTAGAAAACAGGGTTTGCGCGTCTGGGCGGGCTTCTGCTACGCTGCGACCCCTGGCCCGGCAACGCAACAGCACACCCCATGAGCCCTGCCCGCAGCATGAGCGATGTCATCACCCCAAAAGCCTGGCCGGCATCAACCCTGGCCCAGGCCCATGCCGCGCTGACCGCGCCGGGCTCGCCGTTTGAAACCACCGAGGCGGTGGTGGATGGCCAGCCGATGCAGGTTTGGAAAAACGCGCCGGCCACGGTGCGCGATGTATTTATCAACGCTCGCAGCGCCCACGGCGACAAGACCTTCCTGGTCTACCAGGACGAGCGCGCCACATTTGAGGCCTTTGCCCGCGCCACACTCTTGATGGCCCAGCACCTGGCTGCGATGGGCGTGGTCAAGGGCGACCGGGTGGCGGTGGCGATGCGCAACTTGCCCGAGTGGCCGGTGGCCGTGCTGGCCACCTTGCTGCTGGGCGGCATCGCCACGCCCCTCAACGCCTGGGGCACCGGGCCCGAGCTGGCCTATTGCGTGGGCGACGCGGGCGCCAAGGTGTTGGTGGTGGACGCCGAGCGCTGGGCTCGGCTGCAGCCGTTGCTGGGCGAGCTGCCGGCGCTGCAGCGGGTGATCGTGGCCCGGGCCGCGGCGCCGCTGGACGATGCCCGGGCGAATTTGCGGGCGAATTTGTCGACGATCCGCTGGGAATCACTGCTGTGCGCCACCAACGATTGGGCCACGCTGCCCGACCGCCCATTGCCAGCGGTAGACCTGTCAGCCGACGACCACGCCACGCTGCTGTACACCTCGGGACCACCGGCGCATCCAAGGGTGTGCTGGGCACGCACCGCTGCAGCGGCAGCACCTTGATGGCCAGTGCGTTTTCGGTGGCCCGCAATTTTGTGCGCCGTGGCGAGCCGCTGCCCGATCCCAACGCGCCGCGCCCCTACCCACGTGCGCTGCTGCTGGCGATCCCGTTTTTCCACACCACCGGCTGCCAGGTGATCCTGTTCGGCGCGCTGCACAGCGGCACCAAGCTGGTGTTGATGCCACGCTGGGAGCCCGAGCACGCGATGGCGCTGATCCAGGCCGAGCGCATCACATCGGCCGGTGGTGTGCCCACCATCGCCTGGCAAATGATCGAGCACCCTGCCCGGCCCAACTACGACCTGAGCAGCCTGGAAAGTGTGTCCTATGGCGGCGCACCCGCATCGGCGGCGTTGGTGCGGCGCATCGGTGAGGTGTTTCCACAGGCCCAGCCTGGCACCGGCTGGGGCATGACCGAGACCTCGGGCACCTTCACCCACCATGGCGCGGAAGACTATGTGCAGCGCCCCGACAGCGCCGGCCCGGCGATGCCAGTGGGCGCGATGAAAATCAGCGATGACGATGGCCTGGCCTTGCCCAACGGCACGGTGGGTGAACTCTGGGTGCGTGGCCCCAACGTGGCCCTGGGCTACTGGAACAAACCGGAAGAAAGCGCCCGCACTTTTGTCGATGGCTGGCTGCGCACCGGCGATCTGGGCTACCTGGACGACGAGGGCTTTTTGTTCATCGTCGATCGCAAGAAAGACATGCTGATCCGCGGTGGCGAAAACATCTACTGCGCCGAGGTGGAGGCAGTGCTGTACCGGCACCCGGCGGTGATGGATGCCGGCGTGATCGGCCGCGCGCATGTCACGTTGGGGGAAGAGCCGGTGGCGCTGGTCACCTTGAAGCCCGACACTGCCGCCAACGAGGACGAATTGCGCGCTTTTGTGCGCAGCCAGATTGCCGGCTTCAAGGTGCCGGTGCGCATCCTGATCCACCCCGAACCGCTGCCGCGCAACCCGGCGGGCAAGCTGATGAAAAAATTGCTCAAGACTTTGTTCGAGGCCTCGGGTTGACCCCCTCCCCCGGGCAGGGGGAGGGTTGGGGTGGGGGTCGAATATCTGCCCAGCGGGCAAGTCTGAACCCCCAAACCAGCCATCCCCCAGCCAGGGGGAAGGGGCCAAGCCCGACCCCTCACATCACACAAGAAAGCCCAACCATGCCCAACACTGTCGTTATCAGCCATCGTGGCCCAGTCGCCGTGCTTCACATGGACCGCCCACCGGTCAACAGCCTGGGCTACGACCTGCGCGCCGGCATTGACTATGCACTGGACCAGGCCAATGCCGATGCCAGCGTGCAGATCATCGTGTTGACCGGCACCGCGCGGGCGTTTTCGGCCGGCGCCGATGTCACCGAGTTCGGCACGCCCAAGGCCGGCAAAGAGCCCAATCTGCGGGTGGTGATCACGCTGCTGGAAAACAACCCCAAGCCGGTGGTGGGTGCGATTGCCGGCCAGTGCCTGGGTGGTGGGCTGGAGCTGGCGATGGGCTGCCATTTCCGCGTGGCCCTGGCCGATGCGCAGCTCGGCCTGCCCGAGGTCAAGATCGGCCTGCTGCCCGGTGCCGGTGGCACCCAGCGCCTGCCGCGCCTGATCGGCCTGGAGGCGGCGCTGAACATGATCGTCGGCGGCGCACCGGTGGCCGCCGCCAAGTTTGCCGGCACGCCGCTGGTGGACCGCGTGATCGAAGGCGATCTGGTGGCCGGCGCGGTGGCCTTTGCCCACGAGGTGCTGGAGAAGAAGCTGCCGGCGCGCCGCGCCCGTGACCTGAAGGTCAAGGACCCGCAGGGCGAGGCCTTTCTGCAATTTGCCCGCAACACCGTGGGCGCGATGAGCAAGAACTTTCCGGCGCCGCTGCGCTGCCTGGAGGCGGTGGCCGCCTCACTCGGCAAGCCCTTCGACGAAGGCGTGCGCATCGAGCGCGAGGGCTTCATGGCGCTGATGGCCACGCCCGAGTCGCGCGCGCTGCGCCATGTCTTCGGCGCCGAGCGCGCCGCGGCCAAGTTCCCCGGCCTGCCCGAGGACACCCAACTGCGCACGATCGGCAAGGTGGGCGTGATCGGTGCCGGCACCATGGGCGGCG
>JANOBL010000043.1:0-5682 GCA_031411635.1 Betaproteobacteria bacterium | reverse complement strand
GTCCACCGCCAGGCCGGCCACCCGCAGCAGCTCAACGGCCACCAACTGGTTGACCGGGTTGTCCTCGGCCAGCAGCACCCGGGTGCCGGCATGGGCACGGCGCAGTTGCTGCTCGGCGTCGGGCGTGGCCAGCGGTGCCAGCGGGTCTGCCGCCGACCCAGCGGCTGACCCGGCAGACAGCCCCACCAGCGGGCTGGCCACCCGCAGCAGGCTGGCGGTGAACCAGAACCGGCTGCCGGCACCAAGCTGGCTGTCGGCCCCCACGGTGCCCTGCATCAGCTCGGCCAGGTGGCGGGTGATGGCCAGGCCCAGACCACTGCCGCCAAAGCGGCGGGTGGTGGAGCTGTCGGCCTGCTCAAACGCGTTGAAGATCTGGCCCATGCGGTCGCTGCTGATGCCCACGCCGGTGTCCTGCACCTGCAGCCGCAACTGCACAGTGCTGCGGTCAACACCACCGCCCACCCCGGCCAGCACACCATCCAGGCAGCACAGCAGCCGCACCGTGCCCTGGTCGGTGAACTTGACAGCATTGCCCAGCAGGTTGAGCAGGGCTTGCGACACACGCATCGGGTCACCCTGCAGCCAGACACCCGGCGCCTGGTTGTCCACCTCCAACTGCAGGCCTTTGGCGTGCGCCTGGTCGGCCACCAGCGCGCAGGTGCGGGCCAGCAGGGCGCCAAGGTCAAACGGGCTGCTGTCGAGCACCAGCTTGCCGGACTCGATCTTGGACAAATCCAGCACGTCGTCGATCAGGCGCAACAGGTGGCGGGTGGCGTCATCCACGGTGCGCAGGCGGTCGCGGGTGGTGGCATCGGTGGCATCCCGCTGCAGCAGGTGGACGGTGCCGGTGATGGCGTTCATGGGGGTGCGGATCTCATGGCTCATGTTGGCCAGGAAGGCACTTTTGGCGCGGCTGGCGGCCTCGGCCTTGTGGGTGCGTTCGTCCACCAGGGTTTCAAGATGGTGGCGGTGGCGGGCCAGCTCGGCGTCCACCCGGCGCCGCTCAGTCCGGTCGTGCAGCAGGCCCAGCACCGCCGGCCGGCCCTGAAACAGAAAACGCGTGGCGCGCAGCTCCAGCCACAGCGGGTGGCCGTCGGCGCGCTGGAACGCCACCTCGTAGTGGCGCTCGGGCTCGGGCAGCGTGAATTGCACCCGCTGGTTGTAGCGCTCGGTCCACTGCGCCAGCGATTCGGGCGCCAGCACCTGGTCAAAGTGTCGGCCGATGAACTGCGTGTGCGCCAACCCCAGCATCGCCGGCAGCGCCGGGTTGGCAAATACAAAACAGTGGTCTTGCGCGATGAACACACCATCGCCCAGCGAGCCCAGGATGGCGCTGCTGAAGGCCTCGCTGCCGGCCAGCGCTTGCGCCGCTGCGTCGGCGGCCTGGCGGCGTTGCACATCATCCATGCAGCGCCGGATCGCCGGCACCAGCCGGGCCAGCCTGTCCTTGAAGACAAAGTCGGCCACACCCTGGTGCAGCAAATCCACCGCCAGTTCTTCGCCGATGGTGCCCGACACCAGGATCACCGGCACCTGCGGCAGCTCGCGCCGCAGCCGGGCCAGCAAGAGATCGAATGTCAGGCCGGGAAGCTGGTGGTCGGCCAGCACAAGCTGCCAGCCGCCGTCACGCAATGCGCCGTCCAGCGCCTCGGCACTGGCCACGCGGTGGCAGTGCCGGCCCAGGCCCTGGCGCTGCAAATGGCGTTGCAGCAGGCGGAAATCAGCCTCCACATCCTCAATCACCAGCACCCGGTCGACTGCCGGTGCGGATGCTGGCGGCTGTGTTGGCGGCTGTGTTGGCGGCATGTAGGGTGGCATGCCGGGCTCGGTCAAGGCCGCACCTGCCGCGCCGGCCCGTCGGTGGCCAGCCAGTACACGCCAAGCCGGGCCACGGTCTCGGCAAACTCGGCAAAGGCCAGCGGTTTGCGCACAAAGCTGTTGGCGCCGCCCAGGTAGCTGGCCAGCCGGTCGGCGTCTTCGTCGGACGACGTCAGCATCACCACCGGCAGCAGCCGGGTGCGTGGGTCGGCGCGCAGGCTGGCCAGCACCTCCAGCCCGGTCAGGCGCGGCAGGCCGATGTCCAGCAGCACCACGGCGGGTTGTTCGGCGCTGCGGCAGTGGGCAAACTCGCCGTCGCAGAACAGGTAGTCCAGCGCCTGCTGGCCGTCGCGCACCACGTCCACCCGGTTGGCCACCTGGGCCCGGCGCAGTGCACGCAGGGCCAACAACTCGTCTTGCGGGTTGTCTTCGACCAGCAGGATGTGGCGTTGTTTCATGGCGGCGCGGTCTCCACGGGGGGCCTCGCTGCGCTGCGGCAGCGTGAATCGGAAGCTGGCACCGGCACCCGCTGTGGCTTGGGCGACGATCTCGCCACCATGGCGGTGGATGATGCGCTGCACCGTGGCCAGGCCGATGCCAATGCCAGCAAACTCGTCCTGGCGGTGCAGGCGGGCAAAGGCCTTGAACAGCCTGCCAGCATGGGCCATGTCGAATCCGGCGCCATTGTCGGTCACACAGAACCAGCGCTGGCCGTCGATCGCCTGCGCATCGAATGTGATCTTGGCCACCACCCGGTTGGCCAGCGCGCTCAGGTCGATCGGCTCATTGCGCATCGCCCCCCGGGTGCTGCGCGACAGCGCCAGCAGGCCGTCGATCAGCCCACCCATGCGGCTGCTGGCTTGCTGGATCTGGGCCAGGTGGTCCAGGCCGTTGGCATCAAGCTCGGCCACCTCGTCATTGCGCTGCTGCGTGATGGCCTGGAAGGCCGGCGCCTGGCCCTGGCCGACCTGGATCGCGGCGGCCGACAAGGCCTGCACCGGCCGGGCAATGCGCCCGGCCAGCCAGAAGCTGAGCAGGAAGAACAGCGTGGTGGCGCCGATGCCGATACCGATCAGCCGGCGGCGCAGCACATCGGCGGCCTCAAACGCCAGGCCAGCGGGCTGGCGCAGCAGCACCGCCAGCTCGGCGCCGGGACCGGCGGCGGCAGGGCTGCCATCGCGGCCCAGCGCGGTGAGGTAGTCGTGCCCGTCGGGCCAGCGCAGCACCTGCGGCGCAGCACCGTCCAGCAGGGCTTGCAGGCTGGCCAGCGGCAGCGTGCTGTCCAGCAGCGGCGCCGGGCCGATCAGCACCCGGTTGTGGCGGTCGATCACCAGGCTGTCGCTGCCGGGCAGTCGGCGGTCGGGGGCTTGCATCGCGCGGGGCAAGGCCGCCAGCAGCAGCCGGGCATCGCCGGGCGCCAGGCGGCCGCTGGCCAGCATCGGCTCGGTGGCGGCCTGGCGCGGCGTCTGCTGCCGCTCTTGCAGCGCGGTATTCAGGCTGCGGCTCAGCAGCAAGGCCTCGCGGTGCATCGCCTGGCCCAGGCTGTCGGCCAACTGGGCACGCTCGTAGCGGTCCACCGCCAGCGCCGTCAGCATCGCAAACACCAGGCCGCTGCCGCCCAGCACCAGTGCAAAGCGGGCGCGCAGGCTGCGGCGCGGGTTGAGTGCGATCGTCAGGGCCGTTGTCGGCATGCCCGGCAGCACCTTGTCAGGGCCGCAGCGCAGGCGTTTCCACCACCATGCCTGCGGCCCGCACCGCCAACCAGGCCTCCAGCGCCAGCCACTCGGGCGCGTCGGGCGCATACGGCTCGGCCCGTACACCGACGATGCAACCGCGCAGCCGCCGCTGCAGGCTGCCCAGGCCCTGCCATTCCAGCCGGTAGGCCGGGTAGCCGGTGGCATGGCCTTGTGGGATCGCCGCGCCGCCCAGGCGCTGGCCGGCGCGCTGGTCGTGGCAGTGCTGGCAGGCCAGGTTCAACTGGCCCAGGCGCTGTAACCACAGCGCCTGGCCCTGGCTGCGCAGCGGCGCCAGCCGGGCATCGTCGGGCGGCGCCAGCGGCTGGCCGCGCGACAACAAGCCCAGGTAGGCGCTGAGCGCCAATGCATCCGCATGGTCAGGCGCCAGCGCGCTGGCCTGCTGGTGGCGTTGGCGGCAGTTGTTGATGCGGCCGTGCAGGTTCAGCGGCTGGGCGCTGGTGGTGTCCCAGGCCGGGTAGCGGGCGGCCACGCCGGCCATGCTTTGCGCGGCATCCGCATGGCAATCGGCGCAGCTTTTGCCGCTGCTGCCGGTGGCTGTGCGCCACAGTGCGGCGCCGTCCTGCACCCACAGCATCGCCGGGTTTTGCGCATCGTCGCGCTGCAGGGCTTGCAGGGCCGGGCTCATGAAATCCAGCCCCGAGCGGCGCGGCTCGGGCTGGGCTGGCACGGTGGGGGCTTGCAGTGCCAGCATCAGCGCCGTCAGCACAAGCGCCAGCACACGCACCAGCACACCCACCAGCCCGGCCCGGCGGCTGGTGGGTTGACTCATGCCGGTTGGATCACCCGGGTTTCGCGGTGCTGGAAGCCCCAATCGCCAAACCATTCAAAGCTCAAGGTGCCTGGGCCGTCGGCACGCAGCCAGAACGCCAGGTAGGGGTTGGCAGCAATCGCCGGGTACAGGTCGGCGGCAAACACCGGCTGGCCGTCGAGCTGGCATTCAAAGCGGGTGACCAGCGCCCGCGGCACCACATTGCCCAGGCCATCGGGCCGCAGGCCGTTTTCCATCGGGTGTCCCAAGGTGATGCGGATCTCGCCCGGCACACCGCGTTTGAGCTGGTCGGTGCCGTGGATCAGCGTGCGGATTTTGGGGGTGTCGGCCATCGTTCAAGTTGAAGCGGGACCGGCGGCGAGACGCCAGGCCCGGCGCAATGATGATAAACCTCACCTGAAGCCGGGCCTGGTGGCATGCCGTTGGGCCTTGCCTCGAACCAGGGGTGCGCGCCCAGCATGGGCGTGAACTTATGGGGTGGAAGTCCCCTGTGGGAGTACCGATTGGGACTCATTGTGAGTCCTGATTAGAAACATGCCTCAGCCGCAGCGAACGCGACCCTTCCAAAGTTGCGCCAATGCCTGACTTCTGGGACTTGGGTGGCAAAAAGACACTGGTTAACCCTAGCATTTGGGTGTATCGAGCGCTGGTCGCGAAGGGCATTCATCGGTAGGCTGAGGCACGTTTCTAATCAGGTTGTGTTTTTTGTTTGCCTCCTTTTGTAATTCTTCGCGTCAATTGAGAGCAGCGCCGGGTTTCAATTTGTCGATATAAAGCTACTTTGAATCGTTCAAAAATGCAGCGCTGAAGGGCAATGCTACGGATGGACGGCGATTTGGGAACCGACTTTTTCCTTTGGCAATGCCATAGAAGAGCCCTGGCCGTCCGAAGCACGGTCCTGCATTTACGCAAAGTGAGCTGATGCCGATCGGGAAATTCTAAGTATTGAGGTAAGGCTTAGGAAGTCATGAAGCTATCTAATGTATTCATGTAGGCCCTGCGATTGCCCCCGCCGAATTGCTCCGGCGCATAACTATTGGCGCGTCACTGACGGCGCCGACGCCAAGGCCCTTGGCCGCGTGCGCTGAAGCTTCAAGAAGGTGGCGCTGCAGTCGGCACTTGGCCGATGCAGCGGTGCGCGACATGGTCGCGCCAGTATTTATGCTTGGCGACTCCGCGCCCCGAGAGTGGCGCTGGGAGTCCGCCGCTATCTATTTAGTCTTCATCTATTGAGAATCTATAGATGTAGCCGGATCGTCACCAAAGCCAACGCAGATCGTCACCAAGTCCAACGCAGGAAGGGTTGCGTCGTCACCAAGTCCAACGCGGATCGTCACC
>JANOBL010000042.1:0-5071 GCA_031411635.1 Betaproteobacteria bacterium | reverse complement strand
GCCACCACGGTATCGGCCTCGGCCAGGCCCAGCGCGGAGCGCGCCGCCGCACGCGGTGGCTGCAACGGGATCGCATCGGCGATCGGGTGGCCAACAAATGTGGCGCTGATCCCGGCCGCCTGCAGCAGCGCCGGCTCAAACGGAAACAGGCACAGCACATGGTCGGCCGCGCGCGCCAGCTTGGCTGTGCGCTCACGCCGCCAGGCCCAGATCGACGGGCAGACGAAGTGGATGGTCTTGATGCCCGCCGCGCGCAGCCGCGTCTCCAGGCCAAAGTTGAAATCGGGTGCGTCGATGCCGATGAAAGCCGCCGGCCGCTCACGCAACAAACGCTCGGTGAGCTGGCGCCGGATGAGCAGCAGCTCAGGCAAGCGGGCCAGTGCGTCGACATAACCAAACACCGACAAGCGCTCGTGCGGCCACCAGGCGTCCAAGCCCTGGGCCACCAGATTGGGGCCGCCAATGCCGGCGGCATGCAGACCCGGCCAACGGGCCTTCAAGCCTTGCAACAACAGGCCACCCAGCAAATCCCCGGAAGCCTCACCGGCGACCAGGCCCAGCCGCAGCGGATCGGCATTTTTCACCGACGATCAGCGCACGATGCCGCGATCGGCGCTGGCCAGAAAGTCCAGCATCAGCGCCAGATCAGCCTCGCTGCCAGCCAACTGGCCACGCAGCGCTTCAAGCGCCGCGATGCCTGCGGCCAAGGTCAGCCCTTGCCGGTACAACAAGCGGTGCATCTGCTTGACCTGGGTTATGCGCTCGGCCGAGAAGCCCCGCCGACGCAGCCCTTCGGCATTGATGCCGGTGGCCGAAGCCGGGTTGCCGGCGGCGGTGACATACGGCGGCAGGTCTTGCGACAAACGGGTTTGAAACCCGGTCATTGCATGCGCACCCACGCGCACAAACTGGTGCACACCCGACAAGCCGCCGAGAAACGCCCAATCGCCAAGATGCACATGGCCGCCAAGCTGGGTGGCGTTGGCGATGATGGTGTGGCTGCCCACCCGGCAATCGTGCGCGATGTGCACGTAAGCCATGATCCAGTTGTCATCGCCCAGCGCCGTGAGCCCACCGTCCTGCACCGTGCCGGTGTTGACCGTGACAAACTCGCGGATCGTATTGCCATCGCCTATCGTCAGCCGGGTTGGCTCACCGGCGTACTTCTTGTCCTGCGGTGCGGCACCAATCGACGCAAACTGGAAGATGCGGTTGCTGCGGCCAATCGTGGTGTGGCCCTCGACCACACAGTGCGCACCGATGCTGCTGCCGGTGCCGATATGCACATCGGCGCCGATCACCGCATACGGGCCGATGCTGACGTCATCGGCCAACTCGGCGCCGGCATCAACCAACGCGGTGGCATGGATTCGGCTCATGCGTGGCCCGCCTTCAACTCACCTTGCGCATCGTGCACATCAGCTCGGCCTCAACCGCTGTTTCGCCGTCCACGCTGGCACGGGTTTGGTATTTGTAGATACCGGCCTTGGCGCGCACGATGCTGGCCTCCAGCACCAATTGGTCGCCCGGCTCAACCACCCGCTTGAAGCGCGCACCGTCGATGCCAACAAAGTACACGACGGTGTTTTCGTCGGGCTCTTCGCCCATCGAGGCAAACGACAGCAGCGCGGCCGTCTGCGCCAGCGCCTCCAGCATCAGCACCCCCGGCATCACCGGTCGGTTGGGAAAGTGGCCCATGAAAAACGGCTCGTTGATCGTGACGTTTTTCAGCGCCTTGATGCGCTTGTCCTTTTCGAACTCGATCACCCGGTCTACCAGCAGGATCGGGTAGCGGTGCGGCAGGGTCTTGAGGATCTTGTGGATGTCCATCACGGGGGCGGTCATTGTTTTTTCTCCAGCGCCCGCAGGCGATCGCGCAAGGCATGCAACTGGCGCAGCGTGGCGGCGTTTTTCTCCCAGGACGCATTGTCATCGAACGGAAACAAGCCGCTGTACTGGCCCGGTTTCAGGATCGACCGGGTGATCACCGTGGCCGCCGTGACATGCACATGGTCTACCAACTCCAGATGGCCCAGGATGATGGCGCCGCCACCTGCGGTGCAGAAGCGGCCGATCCTGGCCGAACCGGCAACCCCCACACAGCCGGCAAACGCGCTGTGCGCGCCGATGCGCACGTTGTGGCCAATCTGGATCAGGTTGTCGAGCTTGACACCATCGTCGATCACCGTGTCGTCCAGCGCGCCGCGGTCGATGCAGGTGTTGGCGCCGATCTCCACACCGTCGCCGATGCGCACCGCGCCGAGTTGCTCGATCTTTTCCCAGCGCATCTGATCGCCCTGGCCGGCGGGCGCAAAGCCGAAACCATCGGCGCCTATCACCACGCCCGAATGCACGATGCCGCGTGCGCCAATCACACAGCCCTCGCCCAGCGTGACCCTGGCGGCCAGCAGCGTGCCCTCACCCAGCACCGCATCGGCGCCGATGTGGCCATGGCTGCCGATCACCACACCCGGACCAATATGGGCACCGACGCCGACATAGCTCAAAGCCCCGATTGACGCGGAGGCATGCAATTGCACACCGGGCTCGATCACCGCTGTGGCATGCACCCCTGGCAGCGCAGGCCGCCGCATGCGCAAGGCCCACCACTGGGTAAGCCGCGCAAAATAGAGGTAAGGATCGGGGGTGATGATGGCCGCGCCACGCGCCAGCGCTGCATCCTGCATCGCGGGCGCCACGATCACGCAGCCCGCCGCCGAGGCGGCCAACTGCGCGCCATAACGTGGATTGGACAAAAAGCTCAGGCTGGCGCCATCGGCCGATTCCAGCGGCGCCAGGCGCTTGATGGGGGTTGCTGCATCGCCGTGCAACTCGCCGCCCAGCGCGGCGACGATGTCGGCCAACCGCACCGGCGTCGGCACGGCGGGCGGCCTTACTTGCCCGCTGGCGCGGCGTTGAGGGCCTTGATCACCTTCTCGGTGATGTCCACACGGGGGCTGGCAAACACCACATCCTGCAGGATCAGGTCGTATTTCTCGCCTTCAAAGATGCTCTTGATCACCTTGTTGGCACGCTCGACGATGCCGGCGGTTTCTTCGTTGCGGCGCTGGTTCAGGTCTTCTTGAAACTCACGCCGCTTGCGCTGCAGATCGCGATCTTGTTCCACCAGGTCGCGCTGGCGCCGGTTGCGCTCGCTCTCTGCCAAGGTGGGGGCGTCTTTTTCCAGCTTGTCGGCAGCGGCCTTCAGCTTGGCGGCCTGGTCGTTCAGATCCTTGTCGCGTTTGCTGAAATCAGCCTCCATGCGGGCCAGTGCGGCTTTGGCCGGGGTGGCTTCGCGCAACACCCGCTCGCTGTTGACGTAGCCGATCTTCAATTCCTGGGCCTGGGCTGCGCCTGTCGCCGCCAGCAGCAGCGCCACAGCGCTGAGCCGCTTCATAGTCTTCGTGATCATCAGAACGCGGTCCCGATCTGGAATTGGAAACGTTGGATTCTATCCGTCGGCTGCTTGCGCAATGGCGCGCCCCAGCTCAGCTTGAGCGGGCCCACCGGCGAGATCCAGGACAGGCCCAAACCCGCCGACGAGCGCAGACTGGCGGCGGTGATCGGCTCACCATCGCGCCAGACGTTGCCGGCATCGGCAAAGGCAAAGATGCGCAGTGATTTGTCGTTGCCGGTGCCCGGCACCGGCAGGTACAGCTCGGCATTCAGGTTGAGCTTTTTGGCCCCGCCCACATAAGCGCCGGTGGGGTCGATCACGCCCAGCGAGTTTTGCTCAAACACCCGCACCGAGCCCAGGCCGCCGCCATAAAAGTTCTTGAACACCGGGTACGGCCGCCCGCCCTGACCAGCGCCCCAGCCCAGCTCGCCGTTCAAACCCAAGGTGATCTTGTTCCAGATCGGGAAAAACTGCTGGTACTGCAGGTTGGTGCGCAAAAAGCGCACATCACCGGCCACGCTCCACTCGATGTTGGCGCGCTGGTATTTGCCGGCAGTGGGGGTGAGTGCACTGTCGCGCTGGTCGCGGGCCCAGCCCAGGGTCAAAGGCAAAGCGGTGGACACCGGGCCGTAGCGAAAGCGGTAGTCAAAATATTGGTTCGGGATGCCGGTGGACGAGCCGATGTTGGTCTGCTCGATGCCGATGCCGAAAAACACCGTGTCGTACTCGGAGAACGGCACACCAAAGCGGATTGCGCCGCCCGGGTTGGTGATCTGGTATTGGTCGCCCAGGCTGTTGTAGGGCCGCGAGGTGCGGTAGTACAAGTCCACTGAACGCGAGATGCCATCGACGGTGAAATACGGGTCCACCGTGGACAACACCAGGCTGCGCGACAGCCGGCTGGTATTGACCTCGAAGCCCAGGTAATTGCCCGAGCCAAACACGTTTTCCTGCCTCACCGACACCGACAAGGCCAGCCGGTCGGCGCTGGAAAAGCTCAGCCCCAGCGACAGGTTGCCGGTGGGTTTTTCGGTCACGTTGACCGCCAGGTCCACCTGGTCGGCGGTGCCGGCCACCTCGTTGGTATCAACCGCCACATCCTTGAAGTAACCCAGCCGGTCTACCCGCTCACGCGACAGCTTGATGCGCTCGCCGTCGTACCAGCTTGATTCAAGCTGGCGAAACTCGCGCCGCACCACTTCATCGCGGGTGCGGGTATTGCCCGCCACCTCGATCTTGCGCACATACACCCGGCGCTGCGGATCGGCCGCCAGCACCAGCGCCACCTGGCCGTTGGCACGGTCGATCTCGGTGCGTGGCTCTACCCGGGCAAACGCATAACCGAAGGTGCCAAAACGGTCGGTGAAGGCCTTGGTGGTGGCGGTGACGGCGGCAGCGCGGTAAGGCTCACCGGCCTTGATGCCGATGAGCTGCTTGAACTCGTCTTCCTTGCCCAGGTAATCACCGGCCAGGCGCACCGCGGTCACGGTGTAAAGCTGGCCTTCCTTGACTGTCAACGTGATCGAAATGTCCTGCTTGTCGGGCGAGATGGTGACCTGGGCGTTCTCGACGTTGAACACCAGGTAACCGCGGTTCTGGTAATAGGCCCGCAGCGTGTCCAGGTCGGCATTGAGCTTGGCGCGCGAGTAGCGGTCGTTCTTGGTGTACCAGGTC
>JANOBL010000041.1:0-4808 GCA_031411635.1 Betaproteobacteria bacterium | reverse complement strand
CGGCCGCCGATTTGCCCAGCGCGATGTCCAGGCGCAGTGCGCTGGCGCCGTCTTCGCGCGCCGACGCCACCACCTGGGCAGCGGCATCCACCACCACCACGCCCATCGGCTTGAAGCCCTGCGCACGCGCGGTGGCCAGCGCGGTATCCAGGATGCTGCGGGCCTGGTCAAGCTGCAATTTGCTCATCGTGATCCTCCGGTGATTCATCGAACAAGCAGCTATTTTTATATACAAAACTTCGTTTGACAATGGTATTTGCAAAAATTGACTGCATCAGAACTTTATGTACATTCGGCGCCTGATGGCCAAGACCTTTGTTCCCAACCCCAACAGCGCCGCCACGCTGGCCACCGGCCTGTATGACCGGCTGCGCAGCGATTTGCTGGGTGGTGCGCTGGCGCCGGGTGGCAGGCTGGCGATCGAAGCCTTGTGCGAGCGCTACGCCACCAGCCAGACACCGCTGCGCGAAGCGCTGAACCGCTTGACCGCCGACGGCCTGGTGCTGCGGCGTGAGCAACGTGGTTTTGCGGTGGCACCGGTCAGCGCCGAGGATCTGGCCGAGATCACCCAAACCCGCTGCTGGCTGGAGGCGATTGCGCTGCGCGAGGCGATGGCCAAGCGCAGCACCGCCTGGGAAGAAGCGCTGGTGCTGGCGCACCACCGGCTGCAGCGCACACCACGCTCGCTGGCCGACGATCACTTTGACGACAACCCGGCCTGGGAGCCGCTGCACCGGGCGTTTCACCGGGCGCTGATCGCCGGCTGTGGTTCACGCTGGCTGCTGGGGTTTTGTGAGCAGCTAGCAGATCAACACCACCGCTACCGGCGCTTGTCGGCGCCGCTGGCGTTCCAGACCCGGGGCGTGACAGGCGAGCACCAGGCCTTGCTGGACGCGGCCTTGGGCGGCGACGCCGAGCGGGCGGTAGGCTTGCTGCAAGCCCACTTTGAGCGCACGGCGGCGGTGATTGCCAGCGATCCGGGCTTGTTTGGGGCGCCCGGTGTTTGAGACGACGGCCGGTTTTCGTGACAACGGTTACGAGCGGCCGGCTGGGCCTGGCACGTTTGGCGCATCAAGATGGCCAGGTCTGCAAGCCCCGAGGAATTGAAATTGAAGATGCACCGCCAAAGAGCGCTCACGCTGTTGCCCCTGTTGCTGGTTGCAGGGGCTTGCCGCGCCAACAACTGCGAAGCGATCAGCGCCACGATAGACGCCAAGATCCGCCTGGGCGGGATGGTGAACTTCAGCCTGGTCACGGTGGACAACGCTGCGCCCAAAACCGGGCGGGTGGTGGGAAGCTGCGACAACGGCAGCAAGCAGATCGTGTATGCGCCGGGGCCGGGTGGGGCCGGTACCGCGCCGGGTGCTGGGTCTGCTGCCGCATCCGGGGCAATGCCCGGCGGCGCCGTTGTGACACGGCCGCGCTTGCCCCGAAACCGCGATGAGACCGACAGCATCCTGACCGAATGCAAGGACGGCTCGGTGGTGGTGGGCCCCGATTGCGGCAAGCTGCAAGCCATGCCCATGCCCAACCACGCACCCACGCACACCTCTGCAACCGGCGCCCGGCCCAGCAAAAGCGCATCGGCCGCGCCCTGAGCGGGCGCCATGGCACTGCGCGCCAGCCTCAGTGCGGCGCGGCGCTGGTGGCGCTGACAACCGCCAGCTTGTCACGCCGAAACTCGGTGGGCGTGATGCCGGTGGCGGCCTTGAAAGCACGGTTGAACGGGCCGATCGACTGAAACCCCGCGTCCAGCGCAATCGTCAGCACCGGCAGCTCGCGCCGGGCCGGATCGGCCAGCGCGGCGCGGGCTTCGTCCAGCCGAAAGCCGTTGACATAGGCGTTGAAATTGCGGTGGCCCAGACGCTGGTTGATCAGCCTGCGCAGCCGGTACTCGGGCACTGCCAGACGGCTGGCCAGGCTGGCCACGGTCAGGTCTTCGCTGCGGTAGGCGCCGTCGATCAACATCGCTTTTTGCAGCGCGTCGGCCAGGCGCTCTTCGGCCGGATCGGTGGGTGTATTTGCGGCCAGCACGGGCGGGGCCGCTTGCGGCCCCGCCTGGGGGTTGTCCGGGTCTTGGTGCGGGAAGCCGGCCAAATTGGCAAGACGAGCGGGATGGGCGGGATGGGCCGGCAAAACCGCCGGCTGTGTCAAAAACAAGGCCGATTCACCAACCCGCAGCAGCTTGACCGCCAGCACCGCCAACATCACCAGCAGCAGCGCCACATCCAGCAGCGCGCCCAGCGGCGGCATGCGGCCCTGCGGCGAGCCAAGCCGGATCACCAGCATCGCCACCGTGTAAAAGCTGCCGGTCAGCACGATGAACAGCCGCAGCCGGCGCCGACCTTCCACCAGATCGGACCGCCAATGTGCCGCCGCCGCGGCCACCGCCAGCCCGGCAAACAGCAGCGGCACCGCACGCTGCAGGCCCAGCGTGATCGGCAGCCAGGCCGCAGCAGACGGGCCTTGCGCGATGCAGTTGCAGCCGCTCAACAGCAGCACCACCACCCAGGCCACGCCGTGCACCGGTTGCCACGCAAAGTCGTCATCAAACAGCGACTGCACAAACACCCAGAACAACACCGCATTGCCCACCGAGACGGCAATCAGCGGCGCCTGCCAGAACCAGGGCAACCCCGCCTCGACAGCAGGCGTGGCGGCCACCACCTGCACACACAGGCCGGCCGCCAGCGCCACTGCGGCGTGGGTGGCCGGCAGACGTGGCCGGTCGCGCCACATCAGCGCGGCCAGCAGCATCAACAAGGCCAGCAAGCTGCCGCGCAGCGCGGCATCAAAAACGGGCAGCAGATGGGTTTGGGGCATCCGGGTGGGTGGGTGCAACGGCTTCAGCGGCCGCACGATAGCAGGCCGCAACTGCCCCAGCCACGCTGCCAGACTCTGCTGTGCCCATGCAGCGGTGCGCGCGCCGGGTGATCTGGCCACGGCCACCATCGCCGACCAAGGCGGGATTCACTGCGCCAGCTTCACAGTCCCAGCACCCGCTCGGCATTGCCATGCATCACCTTCTGCATCACCGCATCGCTGTAACCCAGCTCGGTCCACTCGCGCAAGATGCGCTCGTACGGCAGGCTGGGGTAATCGCTGCCGAACATGATCTTGTCCTGCAGCCGGCCGCGGATGTCCACCTTCAGGTTGCCGGGAAAGTGTTTGGGCGCCCAGCCCGACATCTCCCAGTACACATTGCCCTTGTGCAGCGCCACGGCGGTGGTCTCGTCCACCCAGGGCCAGCCGGGGTGCGCCATCAGGATTTTAAGGTTGGGAAAATCCGCTGCCAGGTCGTCGATGTGCGACGGATGTGCATGCCGCACCCGCGCACCGTGGCCACCCGGCATGCCAGCACCCATGCCGGTGGTGCCCACATCGATCATCACCGCCGCGCCCAGCGCATTGATCTCCTCGAACAGCGGGTAGTGGCGGTGATCGTTGACCGCAAAGTGCTGCATGATCGGATGGAAGTGAAAGCCGATGAAGCCCAGTTCGGTCACCGCCTTCTTCACTTGCCGGATCGCGATCTCGCCCTTGGCCGGCTCCACCGCGCCCCAGCACTGGATCACGCGCTGGGGGTGGCGCTGCCACATTGCGTGCACGTACTCGTTGCTGCAAGGCGGCGTGGCCACCGTGGTTTCCAGGTCCAGCGCCACCAGGCAGGCTTCAACACCGGCGCTGCTGAACTCTGCAATCACCTCGTCTTCGGTCTTGGCCACCCAATCGCGTTTCCAGTAGCTGGCCAGTGCGGCCGGGTACGGGCCTTGGGCGTCGATCCAGGTCTGGGTGCCTGGGTAGCAGTGCAAATCGATGATGCGCATAGGGTTGTCCTTGGGGATGTGCGGGAGTCAGGCACCTGCAGCCAGCTTGTTGGCAATCAGCAAGCCCAGGTCTTTTTTCGACACCTTGCCAAAGGTGGAAACCGGAAAATCAGCCAGCACTTCCAACCGCTCGGGCAGCTTGAAGCGGGCGATCTCGTGGCTGTTCAAGAACGCCACCAATACTGGCAAAGTGAGCGACTGGCCGGCTTTGAGGATCACAAACGCGCACATCCTTTCGCCCAGTGCCGCATCGGGCATCGGTACACAGGCCACGTTCTGCACCGCCGGGTGCATCAGGATCAGGTTCTCCACCTCTTCGGCGCTGATCTTCTCGCCGCCGCGGTTGATCAAATCCTTTTTGCGGCCTTCAACGATGTAGTTGCCGCTGGCATGCTGGCGCATCAAATCGCCCGAGCGGTAAAAGCCGTCGGGCGTGAACTGGCGGGCGTTGTACTCGGGCACGCCGTAGTAGCCACGCAAGGTGTAGGGGCCGCGGCAGGCCAGCTCGCCCACCTCGCCTTGCGGCACCTCGCTGCCGTCGTCGGCTATCAGCTTCACTTCGTCGTCGGCGCACACCGGGCGGCCGCAGGTTTGCAGCAGCACTTCTTCAGCGTCGCCCTGGCGCACAAACATCAGCAGGCCTTCGCTCATGCCGAAGTTCTCTTGCACGAAGGCGTTGCGGAAGAGCTGCCGTGTGCGGATGCGCACCTCGGGCTGCATGCGCTGGCCACCGCTCTGGATCTGACGCACCGACCCGAGTTCGAAGTCGCCGATCGCCGGGTCGTTGATAAGGCGGATCAGCAAAGCCGGCACGACCTTGATGTGCGTGACACGGTGCTGCTGGATCAGCGCGAACATCTCGGTCGGCCGTGTGTTGCCGTGCAGCACCACCTTGGCGCCGTTGAACAGAAAGCCCTGGATGCCAGGGCAGGCCAGCGGCAGGTTGTGCGCGATCGGCAACACCAGCAGCAACACCGAATC
>JANOBL010000040.1:0-1756 GCA_031411635.1 Betaproteobacteria bacterium | reverse complement strand
CCAGGCCATGACCAAGGACGAATACAAGGCCGCCAAGGACAAGATCGAAGCCGACTACAAGGCGGACAAGAAAGCCTGCGGTCCGATGAAGGGCAATGCCCAGGACGTCTGCGACAAGGAAGCCAAGGCCAAGGAAAAGGTGGCCAAGGCCGAACTTGAATACAGCTACACCGGCAAGCCCGCCGATGCACGCAAGCTTCAGGTGGTGATGGCCGACACTGCGTACGCGGTGGCCAAGGAGCGCTGCGACGATCAGTCTGGCAACGCCAAGGATGTTTGCGTCAAGGAGGCCAAGGCTGTCAAGGCCAAGGCGCTGGCCGATGTGACGCTGCAAAAGAAGGTGTCCGAGGCCGGGGCCGATGCGGCTGATACCAAGCGCGAGGCCGATTACAAGGTGGCCGCCGAGAAGTGCGACGCGGCGGCGGGGGATCTCAAAACAAGCTGCCTGGCGTCGGCGCGGGCCAAGTACGGCAAGATGTGATCGTTACTTTGGCGCGCTGTGCGGCGCGCCGTTGTTGCCGATCAGCCGCGCCAGCAGATCAAGTTGCTGCTGCTGCAGCGCCAGCAACTCGTGCCATTGCTGGTCACGCTGCAAATCCACCTTCTCGTGCAGCAGCATGATCTCCAACTCGGCCTTCAGGTTGATCTCGTAGTCGTGCTCGGCGCCCAGCCGGTCTTTTTCGGCTTGGCGGTTTTGCGACATCAGCACGATCGGTGCCTGGATCGCCGCCAGCATCGACAAAAACAGGTTCAGCAGGATGTAGGGATAGGGGTCGAAGGTGCTGCCGTGCGTCAGCACCAGCAGCGCGTTCAGGCCCACCCAGGCCAGCATCGTGGCGCCGAACAGGCCGACAAAAGTCCATGAGCCGCCGAACGACGCCACCGCATCGGCGGCGCGCTGGCCGCGGCTGGTGCTGGCCTCGGGCTGGCTGGCTGCCACGCTGGCTGCCTGGCGGCTGATCGCCTTGCGGTCGGCCACATGCTGGGCCACCTTCTGGCTGCGCGGGTCCAGTGCCGCATACGGCATGCCCAGCAACTTGTTGGCAATCTCGTCGCGGTGGTGCACGGCGGCCTCCGGTTGGGGCGCCAGCGGGCGCGAATCAGCGTGACAAATCATCCAGCCGCAACACGACGGGCTTGACGCACTTTTCTCATGGCATCACCCTCAAAACCCGTCCATCGGCATTGTCGGTCAGCAGGTAGAGGTAACCGTCCGGCCCTTGCCGCACATCGCGGATGCGCTCGTTCAGCGTCTGCAGCAAGCGCTCTTGCTTGACGACGGTGTTGCCGGCCAGCTCGATGCGGATCAGCGCCTCGGCGCGCAGGCTGCCGATGAACAGATTGCCTTTCCAGCCCGGGTAGCGATCGCTGGTCAAAAACGCCATGCCGCTGGGCGCGATCGACAACGGCACCCAGTGCAACAGCGGCGCCACCACGTCGGCGCGCTCGGTGCCGTCGCCGATCCTGCTGCCGGTGCCGTAGTTGCGGCCGTAGGTGATCACCGGCCAGCCATGGTTGCGGCCGGGCAGCGTGAGGTTCAGCTCGTCGCCGCCTTGGGGCCCGTGCTCGGTGGTCCAGAGTGCGCCGGTTGCCGGGTGGATCGCCGCGCCCTGCACATTGCGGTGGCCCCAGCTCCAGATCTCGGGTTTGGCGTCGGCCCGGCCCAGCAGCGGGTTGTCGGCCGGCACCCGGCCATCGGCCTCGATGCGCACCACCTTGCCCAGGTGGTTGTCCAGCGTCTGCGCATCGTCCTTGC
>JANOBL010000039.1:0-4511 GCA_031411635.1 Betaproteobacteria bacterium | reverse complement strand
CCCCGCTGAACGCGGTGCTGGGCTTCTCGCAACTGCTGCTGGCCGAGGGCGCTGCGGCTGACCCCGCCACCTGGCGCCGCCGGGTGCAACACGTGCAGGCCTCGGGGGAACATCTGCTGGCGCTGATTGACGATGTGCTGGAGCTGTCCAGCCTGGAGTCGGGTGAGCTGCCACTGTCACTGCAGCCGGTGGCGCTGGCCAGCCTGGTCGAGACCAGCCTGCCGCTGGTGGAGCTGCTGGCCGCACAACACAGCGTCAGCCTGCACCTGGGCGCACTGGACGGCTGGGCCCTGGCCGACCCGGTGCGGCTGCGCCAGGTGCTGCTCAACCTGCTCAGCAACGCCATCAAATACAACCGGCCGGGTGGCCGGGTCACCGTCAGCGCCGACGGGCTGGACGGCTGGCTGCTGCTGCGGGTGCAAGACACCGGCCGCGGCCTGAGCGAGCAGCAGATCAGCCATTTGTTCGAGCCCTTCAACCGGCTGGGCCTGGAGCGCGAGGCGATTGCCGGCACCGGCATCGGCCTGGCCATCGTGCGCGCGGCGGTGCAGCAGATGGGCGGCCAGGTGCGGGTGCACAGCCAGCCCGGCCAGGGCGCTTGCTTTGAGCTGCAGTTGCAAGCGGCCACCGCCCCGCCGGAGCGTCCGGCCCTGGTTGATGTGCCGATCGGCGCCGCACCGCCGGCGGCGCGGCCGGCAGCCGGTGCCTGCGTGCTTTACATCGAAGACAACGAGGTCAACCTGCTGATCGTGGCCGAGTTGCTGAAAAGCCGGCCCGGGCTGCGCTTCATCGCCGCCGCCGACGGCCTCAGCGGGCTGGCGCTGGCCCGCTCACAACAGCCCACGCTGATCCTGCCGGACATGCAACTGCCCGACATCGACGGCCATGCGGTGCTGGCCTGCTTGCGTGCCGACCCGGCCACGGCGGGTATCCGCTGCATTGCGCTGAGCGCCAATGCGATGCCCGACGACATCGCCCGCGCCCGGGCTGCGGGGTTTGACGATTACTGGACCAAGCCGCTGGACTTTGCCGCCTTTGGGCGGGCGATGGATGGCTTGTTGGTGGGTTAGCGCGCAGCGCCTGTTCGCTGCTTCCCGCTCAAATCAAGCCCCGCTCACGCAGCATCGGCGTGATGCTGGCATCGCGGCCACGAAACGCGCGGTACGCCGCGCCCGGCTCCACGCTGTCGCCCCGGCTGTAGATGCAGGCCTTGAGCCGCGCGGCCACCGCCGCGTCAAACGCACTGCCGGCCTCGCCAAACGCATCCCAGGCATCGGCCTCCAGCACCTCGGCCCACAGGTAGACGTAATAGCCGGCCGCATAAGCGTCGCCAGAGAACAGGTGCTGAAAATGCGGCAGCCGGTGGTTCAGCCCGGCCTCGATGGGCAGGCCACGCCGGGCCATCAGGGCTTGCTCAAAGGCCACGATGTCTTGCACCGGCGCGCTAGCCTCGTGCACCGCCAGGTCAACCATCGCGCTGGCGGTGTAGCGCAGCGTTTCGTAGCCCTGGCCAAAGCGCCGGGCCGCGTCCAGCCGGTCCAGCAGCGCCTCGGGGATCACCTGGCCGGTGTCGGCATGGCGGGCATGGCGGCGCAGCACCTCGCGCTCGATGCCCCAGTGCTCGAACAACTGCGACGGCAGCTCGACAAAATCACGCAGCACATGGGTGCCCGACAGCCGGGCGTAGCCAACATCGCTCAACAAGCCGTGCAGGCCATGGCCAAACTCGTGGAACAGGGTGCGCACATCGTCGGGCGACAGCAGGCTGGGCTGGCCGGGCGCGGCCTTGGCAAAGTTGTTGTTGTTCAGCACCACCGGCCATGACACCGCACCGTCCAGCCCGTTGCGGTGCTGCACTTGCAGCGTGCTCATCCAGGCGCCGCTGCGCTTGCTGGGGCGCGAGTAGTTGTCGTGCAAAAACAGCCCGATCACCACGCCGGCTGCGTCCAGCACCTGGTAGACCAGTACATCGGGGTGGTAGGCCAGCAGGTCGTGGCGGCGCTCAAAGCGCAGGCCAAACAGTTTTTGCGCACATTCAAACGCCGCCGCCACCATGTTGGGCAGGCTGAAGTAGGGCTTGAGCGCTGCGTCGTCCAGCGCGTAATGGGCTTGCCGCACCTGCTCGGCCCAAAAACGCCAATCCCAGGCTTGCAGATCGTCGGGTGCACCGGCAGCGGCCATCGCATCGCGCAGCATCGTGCGCTCGCGCTCAAAGGCCGGCACGGCGCGCTGCCAGACCTCGTCCAGCAAGGCCCAGACCCGCTCGCGGCTTTGCGCCATCGTGTCGGCCAGCTTGAAATCGGCATAGTTGGCGTGGCCCATCAACACCGCCTGGCGCTGGCGCAAGGCCAGGATGCGGCTGGCCACCGGGCGGTTGTCGTGGGCGCCCGGCTGCTCGCCCCGGCCGATCCAGGCACGCCAGGCCGATTCACGCAGATCGCGCCGCTGCGAGAAGCTCAAAAACGGCAGCAACAGCGACCGGTTCAGCGTGATCACCGGCAGCGCCAGGCCACGCTCGTCAGCAGCTTGGCGTGCGGCGGCGCGCACAAAATCGGGCAGACCGGCCAGCGCCGCGTCGTCCGGCAACGGCAGCGTGAACGCGGCTTCGTCGTGCAGCACGTTTTGGCCAAAACAGGTGTGCAGCTCGGCCAGCTCGGCGCCGATGGCGGCAAACTCGGCGCGCGCGGCCGGTGCCAGCTTGGCGCCGGCCCGCACAAAATCGCGGTGCAGGCGCTGCACCAGGCGCTGCTGCTCGGCTGAATGCCGGGCCAGGCCTGGTTGCTGCTGCAGCGCATCCAGCCGGGCAAACAGGCCGGCGTCCTGCATCACCGCGCTCCAGTGCGCCGACACCGGCCCGGCCAGCTCACGCTGGGCCGCTTGCAAGGCCTCGCTGGTGGCCGACGCCGCCAGGTTGTGAAACACCGATTCCACCCGGTGCAGCAGCGCGCCGGCACGGTCAAACGCGGCGGCGGTGTTGTCAAAATCCGGCGCGGCAGGCTGCGCCACCAGCGCGCTGATCTCGTCTTGGTGCAACTGCATCGCGCGCTGCAGCGCGGGCTTGAAATCCTCGGGCCGGATGCGCTCGAAGGCGGGCAGGCTCAGGGGTTGGTGGCCGTCGATCAGCAAGGCGTTGGTGATGGCATCCATGGCGCGGGGCGTGGGGTGGGCGTGGACAGGAGTCGATGATGCCACCGCAGGCCAAGACCCTGCATCAGCCGCTTGGTGCACACTGCGGGCCGCTGGGGCAACGCCCGGTAGTATCGGTAGTTAGGGGCAAGTCTGGGCCTGGCATGAGCGTTCTCCAATCAACTACAGCCGCAACACCGGCCGCAACACCGGCCGCAGCCCCGCTGCAGGTGGGCCTGGTGGGCTTTGGCTATGCCGGCGCGGCAATCCATGCCCCGTTGATCAGCCACACACCCGGACTGCGGCTGGCCGCTGTCAGCAGCCGCGATGCGGCGCGGGTGCATGCGGCGCTGGGCCCGGCGGTGCGGGTGTTTGCCGATGCCGGCGTATTGGTGGCCTCGCCGGTGCTCGATCTGGTGGTGATCGCCTCGCCCAACCCCAGCCACGCGCCGCTGGCAGCCACCGCGCTGGCAGCCGGGCGCCATGTGTTGATCGACAAGCCGATGGCGCTGACAGCGGCCGAAGCCGCACCGCTGCTGGCGCTGGCCGAGCAGGCGCAGCGCCTGCTGAGCGTGTTTCACAACCGGCGCTGGGACGGCGACTTTCTCACCGCGCAAGCCTTGCTGCAGGCCGGCACGCTGGGCCGGTTGAGCGAAGCCCGGCTGCAGTTTGACCGCTTCCGCCCGCAGGTGCGGCCGCGCTGGCGCGAGGGCGATGGCCCGGGCGCCGGGCTGTGGATGGATTTGGCGCCGCATTTGATCGACCAGGCGCTGCAGTTGTTTGGCTGGCCACGCACGCTGCAGGCCGATCTGGCCACCCACCGCAGCGGTGGGCGCAGCGACGATGCGTTTGACTGCCGGCTGGTGTACGCCGATGGCCTGCGGGTGCATTTGTCGGCCAGCATGCTCAGTGCGCTGCCCGGCCCACGTTTTGCGCTGCACGGCAGCCGGGGTAGCTGGGTCAAACACGGGCTGGATTGCCAGGAGGATCAGTTGAAAGCCGGCCTGCGGCCAGACCCGCAACAGCCCGCCGACTGGGGCGCCGACCCGCAGGCCGGCATGCTGTGCTGCCTGGCCGCCGATGCGCCCGACGGCAGCGTGCCGGTAGCCCAGCCGTTGGCCAACCAAGCCGGCCGCTGGCCTGACTTTTACCGCCTGCTGGCCGCCGCGATACGCGGCCAGGCGCCCAACCCGGTGCCACCAGCGCAGGCACTGCAGGTGCTGGCGCTGATGGACCTGGGGCGGGCCAGCCACCAGCAGCGGCGTGAGCTTGCGCTAGTCCAGTGAAACGGAGAAATCGGATGTACGCAGGCGGCTGGCAGGGCGGGCGGCCAGGCGCGGGCCGAAGCCCAGGCTGTACGCCTGGGCAAGGCTCGCAACGGCGCA
>JANOBL010000038.1:0-3992 GCA_031411635.1 Betaproteobacteria bacterium | reverse complement strand
GCGCCGCGTCCACGCCGTCCAGCCCGGTGGGCAGCGCCCAGAGTGGCGGCAGCCGCGTGGGCACCACGTTGCGCTGGATCGTGAACTGGCCGGCCGCCTCGTCCAGACGGGTCTCAAACGGCGCGCTGGCGTAATCGGGCGTGCCAAAGCTGTTGATGTGCAAAAAGCTCAGGTGCGTCAGGTCCAGCAGGTTCTCGTGCAGACGCACGTAGCTGGCTTTCAGGTGCATACGTTCGGTGGACGAGACCCAGGCCGAGGCATCGTCCATCCAGGCCTGGTGCGGCAGCGGCGTGCGCTCGGCCAACGCGGCATCGCCCATCCAGATCCATACCAGCAGCCCACGCTCGCGCAGCGGAAAAGCCCGCACCAGCGCACCCGGCGGCACCTGGGTTTGTGAGGGCACTTGTTGGCAGCGGCCGCTGCCGTCGTAACGTGCGCCGTGGTAGCCGCAGACGACGGAGTCACCGGCTATCGCGCCGCGCGACAGCGGAAACGAGCGGTGCGCGCAGCGGTCTTCCAGCGCCACCGCCGAGCCGTCCAGCCGGCGGTACAGCATCACCGGCACACCCAGCAGCCGGCGCGCCAGCGGCTGGCGGCTTACTTCGCCGGCCAGCGCGGCCACGTACCAGGCGTTGTGCACAAACGGCGTGCTCTCGTCGGCCAGGCCGGCCTGCAGGTGAAGCGCGGCATCGCGGATGCGGTTGGGCAGCGGGGACATCGAGGGCTCCGGTGGACGGGTGGCTGCTGATTGTGATCTTGGTGCGACTGTCAGGTCGCGGCTTCAGAACTGACGGCCTCGGCCATCAGCAGCCGTTCGCGGTCATGAGTCCGAAGCCATTGGCAACCCGGGTGTGGCAGCAAAGGCGAGCCGCACCGTTCAGGTCGACATGACCGACGCGATGCGGTTCGTGCCTGCCAGCGTTTCGGTGCAGCAGGGCGAGACCGTTCGGTTCGTCGTGAAAAATTCCGGCAAAGTCAAGCACGAGATGCTGCTCGGCACGGAGAATGAGCTCAAGGAACACTACGAGGTCATGAAGAAGAACCCCGATATGGAACACGCCGACGAGAACATGGTGACGGTCGCGCCGGGCAACTCCGGCGAGATCGTGTGGCAGTTCACCAAAGGAGAACAAGAAGGTCACGCTGAAGTACGGCGAGATCAAGAACCTCGAGATGCCCGGCATGACGATGGTGTTTCAGGTCAAGGATCCAGCCATGCTTGATTTGGTCAAGGCTGGTGACAAGGTCATGTTCAAAGCAGAAAAGGCCAACGGGGCATTCGTCATAACCGAGATCCAGTCCGTCAAGTGAGCGAGGGGGCGACGCACTGGATCGGTCACTGCCTGCGTCGGCGGCGGAGCTGAACGGCTATGGCACACGAGTTTCGAAATCTTAAGGATCAGCCGCATGAGGTGCTCACGTACATCCTCGTTGCGCGGGGCTTCATTGCATTGGTGATGCTGCTTCTGGCGGCGTATCTGCGATGAACGCATCCCAGGATTCCGAAAGAGCCAGCTTCCAAAGGTGCTGCAAACCGATCCCGCCGCATGCGCCGAAGGGAGCGTTGAAATAGAAGCTAGTGCACGAGACGAGTTCGCCTCGCGCCGTCGTCAACAGCGAAGAAGAGCCAAGTAAATGACCTCCGCCCTCCACATTGCCGTCCTCGACGATGAGGTCGACATTACGCAGTTGCTGGCCAATTACCTTCGCAGCCACGGCTATCGCGTCACGCCGTTGCACAACGGTCGCTCGCTGATGGAATTGATGCCCATCGATCCGCCTGACCTCGTCCTGCTTGATCTGGGGCTGCCAGGCGAAGACGGCTTCTCGATTGCACGCCAACTGCGAGAACATTGGCGCTGCGGCCTGGTCATCGTGACAGGGCGCGGCGATTCGGTCGACAAGGTGGTAGGCCTCGAAGTCGGCGCAGACGACTACGTGACCAAGCCATTCGACCTGCGCGAGTTGCTCGCTCGCATCAAGGCGGTGCTGCGGCGGCTTTCACCAAGAGACACGCCCGCCATGCAAAGCGACATGCCGGCACTGGGCCTGGGCGCGCCCAACCCGGCGCCCAACACACTGTGCTTTGCAGGCTGGGAGCTCGACACTGCGGCTCGATGCCTGAGAAATCCGCAAGGCCATGAGGTGGCGCTCACGGGTGGCGAGTTCGATCTGCTGCGCGTATTCGCAGAGCATGCCGGCCGTGTCCTGTCCCGAGACTTCCTGCTTGAGCAGACACGCGGCCGGGAAGCCGGCCCGTTCGACCGCACGATCGACGTTCAGGTCGGGCGGCTGCGCAAGAAGCTGGAGACCGACGCGCAGGCGTCTCAGATCATCAAGTCGGTGCGGGGCGCGGGGTACATTCTGGTACCGCCGGTTGCTTCGGCCTGAATCACCGCTGCCATGGTCTCGCCGCCGCTCCCCCAATCCCCCCTGCCGGCGGGCGTCGACGAGTCGGGCGTTTTCCGCACGCTGTTCGCAGCGAATCCGGACGCGCTGATCGTGGCCGACGCGCGTGGTGCCATCGTGCTGGCGAACCCTGCTGCAACCGGTTTGCTCGGTTACACCACCGAAGAGCTGATCGGGCTCAACGTCGACGCACTCGTGCCAGACGGCATTCGCCCGCGCCACGCCTCGTTCCGCGACGCCTACAGCCACCACCCACGATCCCGTCCGATGGGAACCGGCATGGAGCTCGTGGCCAAGCGCCGTGACGGCTCTGAAGTGGTCGTCGAGATTTCACTCAGCCCGCTGCAAAACCACGGCCTGCCGCTCGTGGTGGCAGCGATTCGCGGCATCGGCGCCTACCCGCGCGTCAAGCAGGCCTTGCAGCGCGCCCGCTACGGCGAACACCTGGCGCAACTGGGCCGGATGGCAGTCGACTCGCGCGACCCTCAGGTGCTGCTCGACCATGTTCCTTCGATCGCTGCCGAGGCCCTGCAAGTCGAGGTGTCCATCGTTTTCCTCCTTGAGCCGAGCCGCCAGCACTTCCGGGTAGCCAGTGGGGTCGGTCACGTCGAAGGCGAAACCGTGGGCAGCCTTGTTGCGAACCGGCCGGATACGCCCCAGGGCTTCGTGCTGTCCGAGGGCCGGCCGGTGATCGTCGGCGACTATCGCAGCGAACGGCGTTTCGAGGTTCCTCCGGCTTACCTGGAAGCCGGTCTGGCCAGCGGTCTGGCTGTGCCCCTCACCGACCGCGGGAAGATCGTCGGCGCGCTGACCGTGCGTTCGCGCGAGTCCAACCGCTTCGGCGATGACGAGTGCCGATTTCTGGAAACGCTGTCCAATTTGCTCGCCACCAGTCTGCAACGGGCCCAGTCCGAAGAAGCACTCACCCACGCGCAGCGGTTGGAGAGCGTCGGCCAGTTGACGGGTGGCATCGCGCACGATTTCAACAACCTGCTGACGGTGATCCAGGGCAGCCTTCAGGTGCTGGAAGAACTGCCGTCACTTGCGACAGATACCTGGGGAAAGCATCTTGTCGATGCTGCCACGCGTGCCACGAAGCGCGGTGCCGAACTCACCAGCAAGCTGCTCGCCTTCTCAAGACGACAGGTGTTGCAGCCGAACTCGGTCGACCTGAGCCTGCTGCTGAACTCCCTGGCCGACATGTTGCGCCGAACGGTGGACCAGCGCATTCGCATCGATGTTGAGGTGGCTCAGGCGTGCCCTTCAGTGCTGGCCGATCCCGGCCAGCTCGAATCGGCGCTGCTCAATATCGCCATCAACGCGCGCGATGCCATGCCCGATGGCGGCACGCTGCGTTTTCGGGCTGAGCCTTGCTCTTCATTGCCGAGGGAGATTCGCAACGAGTCGGACGCGCCGAACGCGCCAGACGACGGTTTCGTCGCGATCTCGATCACCGACACCGGCGCCGGGATGCCCGACGAAGTGAAGGAACGCGCGTTCGAGCCGTTCTTCACGACCAAGGAGGCCGGCCGCGGCACCGGGCTGGGCTTGAGCACGGTGTACGGCTTCGTCAAACAGTCGAA